>NZ_JAJDML010000037.1:0-39736 GCF_020594215.1 Blautia sp. DFI.1.216 | reverse complement strand
AATAGACCCTTATAGGGTCAAAGCAAACCACCGGCTAAGCCGGTGGTCGTGATTTACTTTTTTAATTGAAACTACAAATGGACAAATTCTAAAAAACGTCCCAAAAACAGTATTCTGTGTTTGGGTTATAAAGACAAATTTAAAATATATAGATATTTCCGGTGGTTCGTGGTATGATAAAAATAGAAACAAAAGTGCTATTTCAAGAAAGGGTGATGGTTATGGCATTGGCACAGGCAACAAAATCCCATGAACCAACTTATACAATCAATGATGCAATGGATGTTCTTTTGTCAAGGCTGGATGAAGCCATTGATGATATGGAAAGTGACAGAGTGCAGATAGTGGAAGAAGCATGGGCAGAAATTGATGCAATATAAGGGGTACGGATGGAAAAAAGAAAATACAAAGTTGTAATTGCCCAGAGCGGCAAGCTGGATGTGAAGGAAAAAAGAAATATATCCTTCAGCAATTTAAATACCGGGAGTATGCAGAGGATTTTTCCCAAAAGATTAAAAAGCGGTTCTTGCACTTGACACACTTCCTACCAGATATAATACAATAGGCTTCCGATATCGTGGCTATGATATTTACATGAAATATACTGCCTGTTTTTTAACGCCATTGGAATTGTTAGAAAGAAAGATTAAAATAAGAGACACCAGCAATCAATACGCTGATGTCTCTTATTAATATTACCTGATTGTTGATAAATAATTTACTTTGTATCCTGCAGTGCGAGATAACCTTCTTCGCCTGTACGGATCTTAACGACATTTTCAATGTCATATACAAATACTTTACCATCACCAATCTGACCGGTATGGAGGACTGCCTTGGCAGTTTCGATAACTTTCTGTACAGGTACGAGACTTACAACAATCTCAATTTTGACCTTAGGAAGAAGATTCATTTCCATCTCAACACCACGATAGTAGGATGGAGCACCTTTCTGTACACCGCATCCGAGAACGTTCGTAATAGTGATACCTGTAACACCGATCTCATTCATTGCCTGCATAAATTCATCAAGCTTATTCTGACGGGTGATGATAACAACTTTTGTAAGCTTATGAACGCCTTCTTTCGGAAGTTCAGGAACTGATTCAGCAGGAGCAGAAGGTCTGGCTGTGACAACAGGAGCTTTTATGGAAGTTCCCATAGGAGTCGGAACACCAGCCATTGCGAAACCGTCATAAGCACTTGCAAGACCATGTTCTTTGGAGTCAAGACCTGCGATCTCTTCTTCAGCTGAAACACGAAGTCCGATTGTATGTTTGATTACCTGGAAGATAATTGTCATAGTAACAACAACCCATGCGATTGTGATGATCATACCAGTGAACTGAACACCAAATCCGTGGAAGCCGCCGCCTGTAAGGAGTCCTTTCCAGTCTGTGCCTGATCCGTCTGAGAAAAGACCAACTGCAAGGGTACCGAAAGCACCGTTTAAACCATGAACACCGACAGCACCAACAGGGTCATCAATTTTCAGAACCTTGTCAATAAATTCAATACCAAATACTACGATAAAACCGGAAGCAATACCGATGATTGCTGCGGATGTAGGAGAAACTGTGTCGCATCCTGCTGTAATTGCTACAAGTCCTGCAAGAGAACCGTTCAGAGACATGGAAACATCCGGTTTTTTGTAACGTACCCATGTGATGATCATAACAGTTACAGTTGCAACAGCTGCTGAAAGGTTAGTAGTAACGAAGATTTTACCGGCACTTACGATTGCATCGCCTTCCATACTTACTGTGGAAGCACCGTTAAATCCGAACCAGCAGAACCAGAGGATAAATACACCTAAAGCGCCAACTGTAAGGTTGTGTCCCGGGATAGCCTTTGATTTGCCGTCCTTTGTATATTTACCGATACGAGGTCCAAGGATGATGGCACCGATCAGAGCTGCCACACCACCTACCATATGTACTGCACAGGAACCTGCGAAATCGTGGAATCCCATCTGGCTGATAAATCCACCGCCCCAGATCCAGTGTCCGGATACCGGATATACAACAAGACTGATCATAAGGCTGTAGATGCAATAGGAAAGGAACTTGGTACGTTCTGCCATTGCACCGGAAACAATTGTTGCGGATGTTGCACAGAATACTGTCTGGAAGATTAAGAATGCCCAGAAAGGAACTCCGTCAGGAAGCATTCCTGAACCATAGTGTGCTTCTGTGGCAATACCACCGATCTTTCCGATAAATCCATTACCTGCACCAAACATCAGACCGAAGCCGACCAGCCAGAAGACCGGGGTTCCGATACAGAAGTCCATCAGGTTTTTCATAATAATGTTACCTGCGTTTTTGGCTCGTGTGAAGCCTGTTTCTACCATTGCGAATCCGGCCTGCATAAAGAAGACCAGCGCGGCGCCGACCAGCACCCATATTGTGTTTACTGCGGAAAATTCCATAATAATATTCCTCCCTCATAAAAATTTCCTCATATTTTATAAAATGCAAAAAGCGCGATGCCTGGAAATGTAGCCAGTTCATCGCGCTTTTGCGAATATAAAATCCATATTTATAGTGTATTGCATAACTGATGTAATAGAAAAGACATTTCGTATGACTGTATGCAATGCAGTTTAAAATCAAAATTATATGTAAAACAGGAGAACATCAAAATATCGTGTGATTAATGGATGAGGAAATCGATAATGAATTATGAAGTAGAGTTCATAAAGATATTCCCCTGTTATTACCTGTTAATTAAACGGAAAACAGAAGCTTGTCATATGTAGGATATGGAAGCAGTGCATCCGGAATCAGAGTTTCTGCTGCATCTACAGACTTTCTGAGTTCATCCATATCAGAAAGAACAACTGTCTGGTATGCTTTTGCATTAGCCAGAGGATCTTCTGTAGCAAGCGCTTTGGCAGTGTCTGCTTTTAAGGTCTCAAGACCTGTGGAAATCTCATCAGCAAGCTGTGACAGCTCTTTGATCAGTTTTCCTTCAGAAGCTGTGCTGACATCTGAAACAACTGATTTTTTAGCAACAGCAGTAGCTGCAACTTTGTCGATATATGCGAATACAGATGGAAGGAAATCCTTCTGTACCATTTCAACCATAGTATTGGACTCAATGTTAAGAATCTTGGAATAGGATTCCAGCCAGATCTCATAACGGGATTCAATTTCTTCTTTTGTGAAGATATGATATTTGGTAAAGAGTTCAATATTTTTATCTGCGATCCACTGAGGAAGAGCATCTGGTGTAGATTTCAGGTTAAAGAGACCTCGTTTCTCAGCTTCTTCGATCCATTCGTCTGTATAACCGTTTCCGTTAAAGATAACACATTTATGATCAATAATTGTCTTCTTGATCAGTTCGTGGATTGCATCCTCCATCTTGTCTTCCGGTACATCCTTTAACTGTTCTGCAAACTGGTGAACACACTCAGCAACAGCAGTGTTTAAAATAATGTTCGGGTTTGCAACAGAAGCTTCGGAACCAAGCATACGGAATTCGAATTTGTTACCTGTAAATGCGAATGGTGAAGTACGGTTTCTGTCTGTATTGTCTTTTACGAAATGTGGAAGTACTTTTGCACCGATATCCATCTGGACTGCGCGGCTTCCTGCAAAATATTCGTCATTTTCGATAGATTTTAATACTTCTGTCAGTTCATCACCGAGGAATACGGATACAACAGCAGGCGGAGCCTCGTTTGCACCAAGACGGTGATCATTTCCTGCACTTGCTACAGAAATACGAAGTACATCTGCGTATTCATCAACTGCTTTGATAACAGCTGTCAGGAAAATCAGGAACTGTGTATTTTCAGCAGGTGTTTTTCCCGGATCAAGGATATTTACACCGGTATCTGTAATCATAGACCAGTTGTTGTGTTTACCACTTCCGTTGATTCCCTCAAATGGTTTCTCGTGAAGAAGGCATACAAGTCCGTGCTTGTCGGCAACTTTCTTCATTACTTCCATTGTTAACTGGTTGTGGTCAACCGCAACGTTTGTTGTATCGAATACAGGAGCCAGCTCATGCTGTGCAGGAGCAACTTCGTTATGTTTTGTTTTGGCAGGAATACCAAGTTTCCAGAGCTCTACATCCAGGTCATGCATATAAGCTGCGACACGAGGTTTCAGAGCACCGAAGTAATGATCTTCCATTTCCTGGCCCTTAGGAGCAGGAGCACCGATCAGTGTACGTCCGCAGAATACAAGGTCTTTTCTCTGTTTGTATAATTCCTTGTCTACCAGGAAGTATTCCTGTTCAGGACCTACAGTTGTATTTACGTGTTTGATATCTTTATTTCCTATTATATGGAGAAGGTTTGTAGCTTCTTTATCAAGTGTCTGCATGGAACGAAGGAGAGGAGTCTTTTTATCAAGAGCTTCTCCGCTGTAGGAGCAGAATGCTGTAGGAATGTAAAGGGTTCCGTCTTTGATGAATGCCGGTGATGTCGGATCCCATGCTGTATATCCTCTTGCCTCGAATGTGGCACGAAGACCGCCTGACGGGAAACTGGAAGCATCCGGCTCACCTTTTACAAGTTCTTTACCTGAGAAATCCATGATCACCTGACCATCTCCTGTAGGAGAAATGAAGCTGTCATGTTTCTCTGCAGTTACGTTTGTCATTGGCTGGAACCAGTGAGTATAATGAGTGGCGCCGTTCTCGGTAGCCCATTCTTTCATTGCAACAGCAACGGAGTTGGCAACATCAAGTTCAAGGTGTGTACCGCTCTCGATTGTTTTCTTTAATGCTTTGTACATGTCTTTTGGCAGTTTACTTCTCATTACTTTGTCGTTGAAGACCAGGCTGCCGTACAGTTCAGGGATATTCTGTGCCATATAGGTACTCTCCTTTCGGTTTGCAATATTTTCTGAATATGTGTAGTGCCGCTGCAGATCACCATTGTGACTGCCTGCGGTTTTCGTCTCATAGAAAATTCCTCATCGAACATTTTCTATGAAACGAAAGTTTTATAAAACGAAAAAGCGCCCTGGATGAGATCTCTGTAGATCTTTCCAAAGCGCCTTTGCTTTATGTGCTGTACTATAAACGAAATGAAAACAGATGTCAAGCACTTTTTTTGAAAAAATTTTTGAGATATGGCAAAAAAAGGATAGGTTGACAAATTTGTTTCTATTATTATAATTTGATTTTGGAACCCACCAAACATAAGAAAACAATGTCAGCGGGTTTTGAAAGTAAAGTTAAAGTCAGACAAGAGAATACGATCGGAGGAAATCAGATGGCTGGAATAAAAGAAGAGTGCGGCGTCTTTGGAATTTATGATCTGGATGGCGGCAATGTAGTTCCGTCCATATATTATGGACTGACTTCCCTGCAGCACAGAGGACAGGAATCCTGCGGACTTGCAGTTTCTGATACTAAGGGAGAGCGTGGAAATGTGAAGTTTCATAAGGATCTGGGACTTGTAAGTGAAGTTCTCAGACAGGATGTTGTCCGTAAATATGAGGGGGATATTGGTATTGGTCATGTAAGATATTCCACAACAGGAGCTTCTGTTGCAGAGAATGCACAGCCCCTTGTTTTGTCTTATGTAAAGGGAACTCTTGCACTTGCACATAACGGAAATCTGGTTAATACACCGGAACTGAAATGGGAACTGATCCAGAATGGAGCGATTTTCCATACAACTACAGATTCAGAGGTTATTGCGTTCCATATCGCAAGAGAACGTGTGCATTCTAAAACAGTAGAAGAGGCAGTGTTAAAGACTGCAAAGAAGATCAAAGGTGCATATGGTCTGGTAGTTATGAGCCCGAGAAAACTGATCGCAGTCCGCGACCCATATGGACTGAAACCATTGTGTCTCGGTAAAAGAGGAAATGCTTATGTTATTGCTTCTGAGAGCTGTGCTCTGACATCTGTAAGTGCGGAATTTATCCGTGACATTGAGCCGGGTGAGATTCTTACGATCACAAAAGACGGACTGAAGTCAAATAAAGAGCTTGCGTCTGCTGCTGCAAAACGCGCGCATTGTGTGTTTGAGTATATATATTTTGCAAGACTTGACAGTACCATTGATGGGGTGAAGGTCTATGATGCCAGAATCCGCGGCGGTAAATCTCTTGCCAAGTCTTATCCTGTAGAGGCAGATCTTGTAACAGGTGTACCGGAGTCCGGACTCCCTGCTGCAAAGGGATATTCCGAAGCATCAGGAATCCCGTTTGCATTTGCGTTCTATAAAAACAGCTATATTGGAAGAACATTTATCAAACCGACTCAGGAAGAACGTGAGTCCAGTGTTCATCTGAAACTGAGTGTGCTGGAATCTGTTGTAAAAGATAAGAGGATTGTTCTGGTGGATGATTCTATTGTTCGTGGAACAACCATTGCAAACCTGATCCACATGTTAAAAGAGGCGGGAGCAAAGGAAGTGCACGTACGTATCAGTTCACCGCCATTTTTACATCCATGCTATTTCGGAACGGATGTGCCGTCAAATGATCAGCTCATTGCAGCCAGCCACAGCACAGAGGAAATCTGTAAAATGATCGGAGCAGATTCTCTTGGCTACATGCAGACAGATTATCTGGAAGGAATGGCGGGCGGCCTGCCCTTATGTAAGGCATGCTTCGATGGAAATTATCCGATGGAGATTCCGGATTATACAAATGCGGAGTTTGCAGATATTGTGAAGTGTTAAGTCGCAAAAATTCATAAAAAATGCAGAAACCTGTCGATGATATATGGAATCAATCTCACATAATGGTAAAACCAATATAGAATGGAATCATACATAGTGTATAAAATAATGCTGTGAAAACATATATAAACGAACAAAATGCACAATAGAACCCCTGCGCTTTATGAAAATTGGATAAATTTAAAAACTTGACAAATTCTGAAATGTGGAACATAATATGGGCGTCTGATAGAAAAAAACAAAGAATGTTTTCAGAAAGGGTGATCACGATGTCACAGAGTAAAATCAAGTTAAATGCAACTGAAGAGGTGCAGGAATTTGTGAATGCTGCAAGCAGATGTGATTTTGATATTGATGTTTATTACAACAGATTTTTAATTGATGCCAAATCAATCCTTGGTGTACTTAGTCTGGATCTGACCAGAGAACTGACAGTAGACTGCCACGGGGAGAGCCGGGAATTTGATCGTACATTGAAGAAATTTGCAGTTGCATAAATTTTGCATTTTTATAACCGAATAATTATTGCAGAGAAGACGGGTCTGGAAGATGAACTTCTACAGATTCGTTTTTTCTGTATTATGACTGTGTTCAGAGTAATTCCATAAAATATAACTGCTTCATAGTTTATCAGAAGGAACTTATTTGATTTGTTTTTGCTTAAAAACGGGAAATTCATTATTGACAAACGAAAAAAAATGTTTTATAGTATAGCATATTTTTAAAGAAAGCCAATTGAACATATTATTATAGAAGATATGATGATCTGACAAAGGCGTCAGATGCAGAATACCAGATGGGTCAAGTGCCCTCTGATAGCTGCATCTGACGCTTTTTTATTAACAAAGGATGATGGAGGAGGAAATCAAAATGGCAGTGAAATACGTATTTGTTACAGGAGGAGTTGTTTCCGGTCTTGGAAAGGGAATCACAGCTGCATCTCTGGGGCGTCTTCTGAAAGCGAGAGGATACCAGGTAACCATGCAGAAGTTTGATCCTTATATCAATATCGACCCCGGAACCATGAACCCGATTCAGCACGGAGAAGTTTTTGTAACAGACGATGGTACAGAGACAGACCTGGATCTGGGACATTATGAGAGATTCATTGATGAGAGTCTTGATAAAAATTCCAATGTGACAACCGGTAAGGTTTACTGGTCTGTTCTTCAGAAAGAACGTCACGGGGATTTCGGCGGGGGTACCGTACAGGTAATTCCTCATATTACAAATGAGATTAAGAGCCGTTTCTACCGCGCCAAATCACCGGAGGAAAACAAGATTGCCATTATCGAGGTGGGAGGAACAGTCGGTGATATTGAAAGCCAACCGTTCCTGGAAGCAATTCGTCAGTTCCAGCTCAATGTGGGACATGACAATGCAATCCTGATCCACGTAACATTAATTCCTTATTTAAAGGCATCTGAAGAACTGAAAACAAAACCTACACAGGCAAGCGTAAAGGAACTTCAGGGAATGGGAATCCAGCCGGATGTACTGGTGTGCAGAAGTGAACATGAGCTGACAGAGGACATCAAAGAAAAAATCGCTTTATTCTGCAACGTACCTGTATCACATGTACTTCAGAACCTGGATGTGGAATATTTATATGAAGCTCCTCTTGCAATGGAAAGAGAGAAGCTTGCAGATGTAGTTCTTTCAAGTCTCCGTCTTGAAAACAGAAAACCGGATTTAAGTGACTGGGAGGAAATGGTAGAAAGTCTGAGAAATCCGAATAAAACAGTAAAGATCGCAATTGTAGGAAAATATACACAGCTTCATGATGCATATCTCAGTGTAGTAGAGGCACTGAAACATGGCGGAATTTCCTGCAGAGCCAAGGTAGAGCTTGACTGGATCGATTCCGAAGAACTGACAGAGAAAAATCTGGATCAGCAGCTTCACAATGTAGATGGTATTCTGGTTCCGGGTGGTTTCGGAAACAGAGGTACAGAAGGAATGATCCTGGCAGCACAGTATGCAAGAGTACATAAGATTCCATATCTTGGAATCTGTCTGGGAATGCAGATGGCAATTGTAGAATTCGCCCGTCATGTACTTGGATACGAAGATGCAAACAGTATTGAACTGAATCCGGAGACAAAGCATCCGGTAATTGCATTAATGCCGGATCAGGAAGATATCGAAGATATCGGTGGAACCTTAAGACTTGGAAGCTATCCATGTATTCTTGCAGAAGGTTCCAGATCCTATGAACTCTTTGGCAAAAAAGAAATCCATGAGCGCCACAGACATCGTTATGAAGTAAACAATGCATTCCGTAAAGAACTTCAGGAGAAGGGAATGAATATCGTAGGAACTTCCCCTGATAATCATATCGTAGAGATGATCGAGATCGCAGGGCACCCGTTCTATGTAGGAACTCAGGCCCATCCGGAATTCAAATCCCGCCCGAATCATGCACATCCTTTATTCAGAGGATTCATCCAGGCGGCCGTCGATAAGAAAATAAGCGAAGAACAGCAGCAGAAATAGAAAGGATGAGGAGATTATGAAAGAAGTGAGAGAACAGCAGCAACAGCAAGGTCTGTACCGGTCTGAATTTGAGCATGACAACTGTGGTATCGGAGCAGTTGTCAATATCAAAGGCAAGAAAACCCACGATACTGTTGCAAATGCATTAAAGATCGTAGAACATCTGGAACACCGCGCAGGTAAGGATGCAGAAGGCAAAACTGGTGACGGTGTAGGTATCCTTCTCCAGATTTCCCATAAATTTTTCAAGAAAGCCTGTAAGAAAGAGGGATTTGAGATTGGCGATGAGAGAGAATATGGCATCGCACAGTTTTTCTTCCCGCAGCACGAGATCAAACGTGCACAGGCAAAGAAGATGTTTGAGATTATTCTTGAGAAAGAAGGTCTGAAACTTCTCGGATGGCGTCAGGTCCCGGTATTCCCGGAAGTGCTTGGACACAAGGCAAGAGAATGTATGCCATGTATTATGCAGGCATTTATCAAAAAGCCGGAAGATGTGGGAAAAGGTCTTCCATTTGACCGTATGCTTTACATTGCAAGACGTGAGTTTGAACAGAGTAATGATAATACTTATGTAGTATCCATGAGCAGCCGTACCATCGTTTACAAAGGTATGTTCCTGGTTGGACAGCTTCGTACTTTCTTCGAAGACCTTCAGAACCCGGATTATGAATCTGCAATCGCCATGGTACATTCCCGTTTCAGTACCAACACAAACCCAAGCTGGGAGAGAGCACATCCTAACCGCTTTATGGTACACAATGGTGAGATCAACACCATCCGCGGCAACGCAGATAAGATGCTTGCAAGAGAAGAAAATATGGAATCACCATATCTGGAGGGACAGCTTCACAAAGTGCTTCCTGTTGTAAATAGAAACGGTTCCGACTCTGCAATGCTTGACAATACACTGGAATTTCTGGTAATGAGCGGTATGGAACTTCCGCTTGCAGTGATGATCACAATCCCTGAACCATGGGCAAACAATGACACCATTTCCCAGGCAAAACGTGACTTTTATCAGTACTATGCAACTATGATGGAGCCATGGGACGGACCTGCATCTATCCTGTTCTCTGATGGTGATGTTATGGGTGCAGTCCTTGACAGAAATGGTCTCCGTCCATCCAGATATTATATTACTTCTGACGGCTATATGATCCTTTCCTCAGAAGTAGGTGTTCTGCCAATTCCGGAAGAGAAGATCGTATTAAAAGAGCGTCTCCATCCCGGAAAAATGCTTCTTGTAGATACTGTAAAGGGAAAAGTGATCGATGACAATGAACTGAAAGAGGGCTATGCAAAAATGCAGCCATACGGTGAATGGCTGGACAGTCATCTGGTACAGTTAAAAGACATCAAGATTCCTAACGAAAGACCGGAAGAATATACACCTGAGCAGAGAGCACGTCTGCAGAAAGCATTCGGCTATACTTATGAGCAGTACCGTACTTCCATCAGAAACATGGCGTTAAACGGAGCAGAGAGCATCGGAGCTATGGGTGTGGATACCCCGCTTGCAGTATTTTCCAAACAGAACAGACCATTATTTGACTATTTCAAACAGCTCTTCGCACAGGTTACTAACCCTCCAATCGATGCGATCCGTGAGGAAATCGTTACCAGCACAAGCGTTTATGTTGGCAAGGACGGAAACTTGCTGGAGCAGAAACCGGAAAACTGTCAGGTATTAAAAATCAACAATCCGATCCTGACAAATACAGACATGATGAAGATCAAGAGCTTCAAGCATGAGGGCTTCAAGACAGCTGTTGTTTCTACCTTATATTACAAGAGCACCAAGCTTGAGAGAGCAATTGACCGTCTTTTTGTAGAAGTAGATAAAGCATTCCGTGAGGGTGCAAACATCCTTGTTCTTTCAGACAGGGGAGTAGATGAAAATCATATGCCAATCCCGTCACTTCTGGCAGTATCCGCAGTTCATCAGCACCTTGTAAAAACAAAGAAGAGTACCTCTCTTGCCATCATTCTGGAATCCGGAGAACCGAGAGAAGTACATCATTTCGCAACTTTACTTGGTTATGGTGCAAGTGCTATCAACCCATACCTTGCCCTTGAGACAATCCATGAGCTGATCGACAGCCATATGCTGGACAAAGATTACTATGCAGCAGTAGATGACTACAATCATGCAGTCATCAGCGGTATTGTAAAGATTGCTTCCAAGATGGGTATTTCCACCATCCAGTCTTATCAGGGATCTCAGATTTTTGAGGCAATTGGTATCTCTTCTAATGTGATCGAGAAATACTTTACAGGTACAGTCAGCCGTGTGGGCGGAATCACACTGGAAGACATCGAAGAGAATGTAGAGAAACTTCACTCAGAAGCATTTGACCCGTTAGGACTTCCGACAGACCTAACACTGGATAGCGTTGGTGCACATAAGATGAGAAGCCAGGGAGAGGAACATCGTTACAATCCTCAGACCATCCATCTTCTGCAGCAGTCTACATGGACTGGAAGCTACGATCTGTTCAAACAGTACACAGATCTGGTGGATAAAGAAAATCACGGAAACTTAAGAGGACTTCTGGACTTTAAGTTTGCTGAGACTCCGGTTCCACTTGAAGAAGTGGAGAGCGTAGATGATATCGTAAAACGATTTAAGACAGGTGCCATGTCCTATGGCTCCATTTCACAGGAAGCACATGAGACACTGGCAATCGCCATGAATCACCTCCATGGAAAATCCAATACAGGTGAGGGCGGTGAAAGTGACGAGAGACTGGATTCTGCAGGAAGCAGCGATGACAGATGCTCCGCGATCAAACAGGTTGCCAGCGGACGTTTCGGTGTAACCAGCCGTTATCTTGTATCTGCAAGAGAAATCCAGATTAAGATGGCACAGGGTGCAAAACCTGGTGAAGGCGGACATCTTCCTGCAAAGAAGGTATATCCATGGATTGCCAAAACCCGTCATTCTACACCAGGTGTCAGCCTGATCTCCCCGCCACCGCACCACGATATCTATTCTATCGAGGACCTGGCACAGTTAATCTATGACCTTAAGAATGCAAATAAATATGCAGATATTTCTGTTAAACTGGTATCTGAAGCAGGCGTGGGCACAGTTGCAGCAGGTGTTGCCAAAGCAGGCGCACAGACAATCCTGATCTCCGGTTATGACGGAGGTACAGGTGCAGCTCCAAGAAGTTCTATCCACAATGCTGGACTTCCATGGGAACTGGGACTTGCAGAAACACATCAGACACTGCTCAAAAATGGGCTGAGAAATCGTGTACGCATTGAGACTGACGGTAAGCTTATGAGTGGTCGTGACGTTGCAATCGCAGCATTGATGGGTGCAGAGGAATTCGGCTTTGCAACAGCTCCTCTCGTAACCATGGGATGTGTAATGATGCGTGTATGCAACCTGGATACCTGCCCTGTAGGTGTGGCAACACAGAATCCGGAACTTCGTAAAAGATTTAAAGGAAAACCGGAATATGTAGAGAATTTCATGCGCTTTATCGCACAGGAATTAAGAGAGTATATGTCTAAACTGGGATTCCGTACAGTCAGCGAAATGGTTGGACGTACAGATCTTCTGGTTCAGACAGACAATGTAGCGGAACCACATCAGGGTAAAGTAGATTTAAGTGCAATCCTGAACAATCCGTTCGCAGGCAAAGACCAGAAAGTTACTTTTGACCCGAAAGCCGTATATAACTTCGAACTGGAAAAGACCATGGATGAAAAGGTTCTGGTTAAGAAATGCGTAAATGCCATCAATAAAGGTCAGAAAACAGAGCTTTCTGTAAACCTGACAAACATTGACCGTACATTCGGAACCATCCTTGGTGCAGAGATCACAAGAAAGAACAAAGACGGACTTGCAGATGACACTATCACTGTACACTGCAACGGTGCCGGCGGACAGAGTTTCGGTGCATTTATTCCGAAAGGTCTGACACTGGAACTGACCGGTGACAGCAACGACTACTTCGGAAAAGGTCTTTCCGGTGGTAAACTGATTCTGAAAGTTCCGGAGAAAGCTGCATACAAAGCAGAAGAGAACATTATCGTAGGTAACGTTGCCCTCTACGGTGCAACCAGCGGTACCGCATTTATCAATGGTGTTGCAGGTGAGCGTTTCGCAGTCCGTAACTCCGGTGCATCCGCAGTTGTAGAAGGCGTGGGAGAGCATGGTTGTGAATATATGACAGGTGGCCGCGTAGTCGTACTTGGTAAGACTGGCAAGAACTTTGCAGCAGGTATGAGTGGCGGTATCGCATATGTACTGGATGTGGATAATGTTCTTTACAAGAACCTGAACAAAGCCATGATTTCCATCGAAAAAGTGGAAAACAAATATGACAAAAAAGAACTTCGCGACCTGATTGAAGCTCATGTAGAAGCAACAGGTTCCAAACTCGGTGCGAAAGTTCTCGCTGATTTTGATTACTATCTGCCACACTTCAAGAAACTCATTCCGAATGAGTACAAGAAGATGATCACTTTAAGTGCGAAACTGGAAGAAAAAGGACTCAACAGTCAGCAGGCACAGATGGAAGCGTTCTATGAAAGTATTGGCGCTAAACATTGATAATAATTGAATATATCGTGTGAACTTATCAATGTTGCCCCGTCATCTTTTAGAATAAATAAAAAGGTGGCGTGGGCCATACCATTATTGCCGCAGCAAGTGCGGCGAAGAGGAGGAAATCATGGGCAAACCAACAGGATTTTTAGAATATGAGAGAGAGACGGCAAAAGTTCTGCCGCCAAAGGTCCGCATCGCAAACTTCAAAGAATTCAGGACCCCATTAAATAAAGAGAAACAGAAACTTCAGGGCGCACGCTGCATGGCATGCGGTGTCCCATTCTGCCAGTCAGGTATGATGATCGGCGGTATGGCATCCGGCTGCCCTCTGCACAACCTTGTACCTGAGACAAACGATCTGGTTTATACAGGCAACTGGAAACAGGCATTCTTAAGACTGAGCAAGACACATAGCTTCCCGGAATTTACTTCACGTGTCTGCCCTGCACTCTGCGAAGCAGCCTGCACCTGTAACTTAAACGGAGAACCGGTCTCCACAAAAGAAAATGAACGTGCGATCATCGAGACAGCCTACGAGAACGGATGGGTAACTCCGCAGATCCCGGAAGTGCGTACAGGCAAATCCATCGCAGTCATCGGAAGCGGTCCGTCCGGACTGGCAGCAGCTCAGCAGTTAAACAGACGAGGCCACAGCGTAACTGTATTTGAAAGAAAAGACCGTGTAGGCGGACTTCTCCGTTACGGTATTCCTAACATGAAGCTGGACAAAGCTGTTGTTGACAGAAGAATCCATCTTATGGAAGAAGAGGGAGTGAAATTCGTTACAAATGTAAACGTAGGAAAGGACATCAAAGCAGAAGAACTTCTGAAACAGTTCGACCGCGTCATCCTTGCCTGCGGAGCATCCAATCCACGAGACATTAAAGTTCCGGGACGGGATGCAAAAGGAATTTATTTCGCAGTAGATTTCCTGGGACAGGTAACAAAAGCGTTGTTGGATTCTGATTTTGCCAAAGTTCCATATGAACTTGCCAAAGGAAAAAATGTTCTGGTCATCGGTGGCGGTGATACAGGAAATGACTGTGTGGGAACATCTATCCGTCTGGGTGCCAAATCTGTGATCCAGTTAGAGATGATGCCCAAGCCGCCAGTGGAAAGAACACCATCCAATCCATGGCCGCAGTGGCCGAGAGTCCTCAAAACAGACTATGGCCAGGAAGAAGCTATCGCAGTATTCGGACATGATCCACGAGTATACCAGACTACTGTTACAGAATTTATCAAAGATAAAAACGGAAATGTCTGCCAGGCAAAACTCACAAAATTAAAGAGCGAAAAAGATCCAAAGACCGGACGAATGATGATGGTACCGGTAGAAGGTACTGAAGAAGTCATCCCTGTAGATGTAGTTCTCATCGCAGCCGGATTCCTTGGCAGTGAGAAATATGTAACAGACGCATTTAAGGTAGCCATCAACGGAAGAACCAACGTAGATACAAAGCCAGATCAGTATCAGACCTCTGTAGACAAAGTCTTCACAGCAGGAGATATGCACAGAGGTCAGTCCCTGGTAGTATGGGCAATCCGCGAAGGCAGAGAAGCTGCGAAGGCGGTAGATGAATCGCTGATGGGATACTCCTATCTGTAAAAATAAGATAAAATATGACAAAGGTGCTATTGCCTGACGGAAAAGGACGTCAGGAAGTAGCACCTTTGTTTTTTGAAGTGATTTTCGGGTGTTTCGGGTATTACAATAATTGTAGTTTAGTTTGAATAAACAAAAATACTTAGTAAATCCAGCGTTTATACGGGTTTGCAGCATTTTTAAAAGTCTTTTGATAACAAATTGATAACGGTTGTATGAGAGCCATTATCCTTGTAATCCAGTGGTTTTAGGGTTAGAGAATGATTAATAGGTGGTTGTGCAACAAATAAATCCATATTTATCTGGTTTGAGTCGGTCTTGGAATATTCCGACCAGAGCGTTGCTAAGTTTCTGTGACGGAACTTTTGCCCATGTTTGCGTAGTATCAAATTCCGGGTAGTGGTAACGCCCCTCATCGTATTTGTCCTTGCTGATTTCTTCAGAAGATAGCTTGTCAGCCTGCTCTTTCCAGGCATACAGCATTTTCCAGAGTTCGTGAGCGTCCTTGTCTTTGGAAGTATCGACTTTCAGGCAGATATCTTCGTCTGATTCACTGACTGTTAGACCGTACAAATCTTCAAGGGTAAATAAAGTGTGCATCAGTCCGATATAGCTGTCAATGTCAGGCACATCGAGGGCATGAGGGGAAACATCCAAAGCCTGTGCCAGTGCAGCAATAAGTTCCGCTTTCGGTTTTCTTGTTCCTGTTTCCTTTTACGCTTTTGAAATGCTCTACTGGTGCGGTATCCGTGAGGGAGAATTGTTGGCACTGACCGCCGCTGACTTCAATTTTGAGAAAGAAACGGTCAGAATCAATAAGTTCTATCAGCGATTACACGGCGAAGATGTGATTACCACACCGAAAACAAAGAAAAGTAATCGTATGATCAAAATGCCGAAGTTCCTCTGTGAAGAAATGCAGGAATATTTGCAGATGCTTTACGGATTGAAGAAGAAAGACCGAATCTTTACGGTCACAAAGAATATCGTAGAGGTGTATATCTGAATCTGCTTACAAGTGGAAGGTTGAATGATTATTTGGCTGGTATAGAAGAACAGGCACAGAAACGCTTTGAAAGGATTGTAGAGCAGATGGCAGAGAGTGAAGGTATTACCGAACAACTTAAAGCAACTGATCAGGTGGCTTGGGTAGGAGAAATGAATAATATTTGGAGTAGAGCAAGAGAGGTTGTGAATGCTGAATTGATTTATAACTAAAAGAGAAGAGATTTTGGATAAATGCTTGACTGTAAACCTTGTTTATAGCTTATTCTTAAGATAAAATAGAGTTGCTTGAAAGGAGTGCATAACATGAAAATAAAAAACGTAGAAGAACGAACAGGTTTATCCCGTTCTAATGTTCGTTTTTATGAAAAGGAAAAACTCATTGAGCCTTCAAGAAACGAAAGTAATGGTTATAGAGATTATTCAGAAAATGATGTGGAAAATATAAAGAAGATTGCATATCTGCGTACATTAGGAATTTCTATTGAGGATATACGAAGCATTATATCTGGAAAAGTAACATTGCAGGAAACGCTTGAGAGGCAGAATGAAATATTAAATAGTCAGATTACTGATTTGAATAAGGCAAAACGCATGTGCGAAAAAATGTTGGGTGAAGAAAGTATTAGTTATGAAAAATTACAGGTAGAACAATATGTAACAGAGTTGCAGGATTATTGGAAAGATAATCAAACTGTTTTCAAACTGGATTCAGTTAGCTTTTTGTATATATGGGGAAGTATGCTTACTTGGATAACGATTACCGTACTATGCTTGATTATTGGGACATTGTCTTATTCTAAGCTGCCGACAGAAATTCCGGTACAATGGAGTAAAGGTGTGGCAACATCTTTGGTGAATAAAAATTGGATTTTTATTTGTCCGGTTATTTGTGTTATAATCCGTTATTTATTAAAACCTTTTATCTATGCCAAATTACAGATGAATAATTATTATGGAGAAATTATAACAGAGTATTTGACAAATTATATGTGTTTTATTGTATTGTCAGTAGAAGTTTTCTCAATACTTTTTACTTTCGGAGTGGTAAAAAGTGTTGTTGTACTTTTATTTGTGAACACGGCAGTCTTTATGGGATTGTTAGTAGTCGGATTGACGAAAATGGATTTGAGAGGAAAAGAAATTTTATGATTCAGATTTCAAATTTAACTAAAAAATATGGTGAAACAGCCGTTTTTTCGAACTTAAACTATACATTTGAAAATACTTGTATTTATGGACTTGTTGGAAGAAATGGAGCTGGAAAGACTACCCTTTTGAATATACTTTCGAATTATGATAAAAATTATACGGGAGTAATTTCTATCGACGGAGAAAAAATGAACAAGGTTGATTATCTTGATATGCCGGTTGCCTATGCAATGGATCAACCAAGTTTTTTAATGAGCTGACAATATATGAAAATTTTCTTTTAATTGCTTCGAGTAGAAAGATAAAAAAGCAAGAGGCATTTGATAAAATCGAGAGGATTTTAGATGGGTTGGGATTAAAAAAGTATGAGAACTATTCTCCGTCAGAACTTTCAAAAGGTACAATGCAACGACTAAATAATGCTTGTGCAATGATACAAGAAGAAAAAATTACTATTTTTGATGAACCATTCTCAGGGCTTGATCCTGTCCAAATGAAACTTTTAGAAAATGTAATGGTAGAGTTTCACAAGAAAGAAAAAGGAATTTACATTATTTCAAGCCATGATATAGAGTGTTTACAAAATGTTTGTGACAAGTGTCTTTTGTTACATAACGGACAAATTAGAGAAATCAATACGGAGGAAGTTGATAGAGAGAAAATCGCAAAGATTTTATCTGAAGGGGAATAAAGTATGTATCAGTTGCTTTTGAAACAGAGATTCAAATTTGCAGTTAGAATGATTAAACGAAATATAGGTGCTTATCTTATACTGATTGCTATTGTGCCATGTATTCTTATATTACAATCTATGATTCAGACAACCCATGGAATGGATATTGCTGTTTTTATACCGTATGGTATTCTCTGCTTCTTGTTTATGAATTTGTTTGGAACAATACCAAGAATGCGTATTTCTCCTGAAACTTATATTTGGAAAATAGAAAAAACATATATTTGGCGAGTGAAGAAGATAGGAAAAAGCACGGTACTGACGTTGTGTGTTGCGTTGATTTTATTTTGGGCTTTCCCAATGGAGGGAATAGTTTTGAGACAGTTTATTGTGGTTATGATCTGTAACCCAATCGTCAATATGCATACGGTTTTATCGACGCAATATAAATATCGGGATATTACGAATATATGTATGTTAGCAGTAGTAATGATTTGCTTTTTTAATAGAAGTGTATTTGTTGCCAGTGTACTATTGATCATTTACGGATTATATTTCATTTTATATCCTTATTTTAGCTATCAAGCAATTATCCCGTTCTTTCAACAATATAATCAGATGTTATATGGTTTTTTGAATAGGGAATATGATACAGTCTTGCAAACACAGGATGAAGTGTTTTTCCAAAATAATCAGAGAGAAATGAAGGGACTGATGAAGAAATATTATGGCAACCGCTACCGTTTTTTGATGGTTTATGAGGTGGTTAGTGTTATTAGAAGAAAGAAACAGATTATGTATCAGTATTTTGCGATTGTTTTAATCACAATGTTATTATCGCAGATAGAGGGAAAATATATTGAGTATGTATTATTGTTTTCTATATTGATATTAGGACAGAATGTTGTCAGCTATAATGTGCAAAATGAATTACGTTTAGTTAAAAAAGGATTTCCGCTCAGATATTCTTTAAAAGAAAAATTACAATGCAAGTCAGTTATTGGAATGTTCTTGTTGTTACTCCCGATGCTCTGTTATTGGATAGCGTATAAATTTGAATTATTTAGTATTCTCCTTTGGATATGGATGCCGATTCAGAGTATTATAATATATACAGCAAAGAACCGGCTGCAAAGGTTACTATATATACTTCCATTTTATATTTTGTCATTGTTATCTATGAGAGTATGGTAGATGTTTTTTTTACAATAAGCTTATTGATTTTCTAAGCAAAACCGCTTATAATTTGAGTCGGAACATATTGCTATTATCCACAGCAAATAATACTTTTGTTACATTAAATTTGCATATCTACATATCTAAAATAATTTTTGAACCATTCGGCTCATCCATTTCCCTTTATGATTAAGCACAAAAGACAGTATTTTTGAATTTATATTTTGCGTATTTCTCTTTCGGAGAATACGGAAACCTTTTCAAATTTAGCATAGAAAAATTGATTGACACCATATACGATACCACATATAATGTAAATAGGAGATATAAGAATGTCAAAATGGGATAAACTGATAACACGCATATGTAATTTATCAAAAGATCTTCGGTTTGATGAATTGCGAAAAGTATTGGAAAGTTATGGATATGAAATGAATGCTCCGAGAAGTGGAAGCAGTCATTATACATTTAGAAAGTCTGGATGCATGCCCATTACAATACCAAAACATGAGCCGATAAAGAAAGTATATGTAGAAATGGTAAGGGAAATAGTAGAAAGTGAGGCGAAGAATCATGAAGACACTGAATGATTATATGTCAATGTCCTATCGTATGGAAGTTGTAGAAGATAAAACCGAAGGAGGATTCGTAGTTTCGTATCCGGATCTCCCTGGTTGCATTACCTGCGGAGAAACAGTGGAAAGTGCAATTTCAAATGCCCTGGATGCAAAAAAAGCATGGCTTGAAGCTGCATTAGAAGAAGGAGTAGAAATCCATGAGCCGGATAGCCTTGAAGATTATTCCGGACAGTTTAAACTGAGAATTCCAAGAAGCCTGCATAGACTACTGGCAGAACATTCTCAGAGAGAGGGAATCAGTATGAATCAGTACTGCGTATATCTTCTTTCGAGAAATGATGCGGTATTCTCAAAATAGCGATTATAAGTAAGCAGCAAAGCGTGTTATTGAAAGCGGAGCGCACAGTAACATGGAAAGAGCCGGTGATTTATTTATAAAAATAAGCAGTTGACAAAAAATAGTCATGTTGCTATAATTGCCTACATGAACAAAGGCGTTCTTTCTATAGAAAAGTAACTGTAGAAAGTGCGTCATTTTTTATATCATTATAAAAAGAATTTATAAAACTTCCAGACAGGACAAAACTGTATCGAAGAATCATTAAGAAAGCAAAAACAGCAGAAACTATGCTGACAAGGAGTGAATGAAAATGGGGAATTATACCAGAGAAGAAATATTACAGATGGCTGAGGAGGAAGACGTGGAATTTATCCGTCTCCAGTTCACAGATATGTTTGGAACGCTGAAAAACATCGCCATAACTGCCCGGGAACTTCCCCGTGCGCTGGATAACCGATGTATTGTAGATGGTTCCTTTATCGCAGGAATCGCAGGAGAATCTGAACCGGATATGTACTTAAGACCGGATCTTGACACTTTTGCAATTCTCCCATGGAGACCACAGCAGGGAAAAGTTGCCAGACTGTTATGCGATATCTATTGTCCGGACGGAACCCCTCATGAGAGAAGTCCGAGATATATCCTGAAGAAAACCGCCCGGGAGGCAAAGAAGGAGGGATACACCTGTCTGGTAGATCCGGAATGTGAATTTTTCCTTTTTCATACCGATGATAACGGAGTTCCGACTACTGTAACACATGAAAAGGCCGGATATCTGGATGTCAGCCCTGTGGATCTGGGTGAAAACGCAAGACGTGATATTGTATTAAATCTAGAAGACATGGGGATTGAGGTAGAATCTTCTCACCATGAAACTGCTCCTGCACAGCACGAAGTAGATTTCAAATACGGTGAAGTCCGTACGATTGCAGATCGGATCATGTCATTCAAGATGACGGTCCGTACCATTGCCAAACGCCATGGACTTCATGCGACATTTATGCCGAAACCAAGGGCAGAAGTAAACGGCTCCGGAATGCACATTCATTTCTCCTTATTTAAAGATGGAAGAAATGTATTCGTTAATCCGGGAAATCCACAGGAATTAAGCGAAGAAGCTTATTACTTCGTAGGAGGTCTTCTGGCTCACAGCAAAGAGATGGCACTGATCACCAATCCTATCGTAAATTCCTACAAACGTCTGGTTCCGGGCTATGAAGCACCGACAGAACTGACATGGACGAAGAATAACCAGAATTCACTGGTAAGAATTCCGGGATCCAGAGGTATGGAGACAAGGATCGAACTGAGAAGTCCGGATGCAGCAGCAAATCCGTATCTGGTATTTGCAGTATGTCTGGCAGCAGGACTGGATGGAATCAATAAGAAGATTTATCCGACTAAGTCCTCCAGCAGAGAGTTATCCGAAACAGATCAGAAAACAATGAAGATTGAAAATCTTCCGGGAAATTTGAACGAAGCAATTGATTACTTCGAACAGAGTGACTGGATCAAAGAAGTACTTGGAACAGAATTTTGTAAAGAATACGCAGCAGCCAAGAAAAAAGAATGGCTGCGCTATACAAGAGAAATTTCAGCCTGGGAAATCGAGGAATACTTATACAGAATTTAACCGAATCAAACAAGTCCCCTGTAGAAATTGTAAAAGGCAATAAGCAGTGGGTGGGGACTTGTTTGTATCAGGAGGAGCGAAGCTTCTTCTGATAAACTGCGAAGCAGTTATTCGGTTATGAGCAAGTAGCGAAGCGGATTGCGAACATCCGCTTGATCAAAATCAAACAAGTCCCCTGCAGAGGTTGCAAAAAGCAATAAACAGTGGACGGAAACTCAGGCTGTAACAGAAATAGGAGTGGCAGAGTTATGAGCAGCAGCATTGTGATTGCGTTACCGAAAATTGAAGACGCAAAGAAAATCCGCACAATACTTAACAGACATGGGCTCACAGTAGCCTCTGTCTGCAGCTCTGTCTCTAATGCGCTGGCCAATATTTCAGAGCTTGACAGTGGTGTCCTGATATGCGGGTATAAGCTGACAGATGCCTATTATAAAGACGCTCTCGATGACCTGCCACAGTATTTTGAAATGCTGCTTCTGGCTTCTCAGCGTATTATAGATGAAGCACCGAATTCCGTCAGCACTGTACAGATGCCGATGAAAGCAAGCGCACTGATAGATACGGTCAATGACATGCTCTATCATCTGGAACGCCGGATCAAAAAAGAAAAAAAGAAACCAAAGCCCAGATCAGAAAAAGAACAGAATTATATCTCGAATGCCAAACGCCTTCTGATGGAAAAAAACCAGATGACAGAAGAGGAAGCATACAGACATATCCAGAAATGCAGTATGGATTCCGGTACTAATATGGTAGAAACTGCACAGATGCTGCTCATGCTGATGTATGATGAGATTTGATTTATCGTATGTACTGTAGCAATTCCGTAAAATAATAAGAAAAATTTTGTAAAAAATGACGATATTATTTTGACAGAATATGTGGTAATATACAGAATATATTTTTGTTCATATCAAGTTAGAGGCAAAATATATTTTGACCCTAACATCATATTATATATAGAAAGAACACAAACAAACATAAAATAGATAATAACAGGAAGAATGATTACAAAGGCGTAATCAGAGAGTCCAGGGGGATAAGTGTCTCCGGATTTTCTGATTACGCCTTTTTGATATTCCAGGGTTTTAAGCCAAAAAGTCGTTGTGCTTGCACGAAAAGTCTTTTGAACTTGAAACCAGTGAAGATATCACAAAGGTTTTCAGAAATGAAGAAATGGAGGATGAGGAAATGGAATTTATGGATGGAACATGGAAAAAAGAAATCAATACCTGGGAGGAACTCGTAGGTAATAATCTCCTGAACCAGGAAGCCGTAATCGAAGGCGCTGTTCACAGCATCCGTAATATGGGTGATGTGGCATTTATCATTCTTAGAAGAAGGGAAGGTTTATTCCAGACAGTCTATGAAAATGAAATGGCAAATGTTTCCATTCATGAATTGAAGGAAGCAATGACGATCAGGGTGAAAGGAATCCTGCATGAAGAGGAGAGAGCACCCCACGGAAGAGAGCTTCGTATTCGTCATATTGATATTTTATCAACACCGGCAGAGCCACTTCCAATGGCAATCGACAAATGGAAACTGAACACTTCCCTGGAAGCAAAATTAAACTACAGACCGATTTCCCTGAGAAATATTCAGGAGCGTTCCAAATTTAAAATCCAGGAGGCACTGACAAAAGCATTCCGCGATTATCTCTACGGACAGGGATTCACAGAAATCCACACTCCAAAGATCGGAGCCAGAGGAGCAGAGGGTGGGGCAAACCTTTTCAAATTCAGCTACTTCCACAAACCTGCAGTACTTGCGCAGAGCCCACAGTTTTACAAACAGATGATGGTTGGCGTATTTGACAGAGTATTTGAGACAGGCCCCGTATTCCGGGCTGAGAAACATAATACCAAACGTCACTTAAATGAATACACCAGTCTGGACTTCGAGATGGGATATATTGACAGCTTCGAAGAAATTATGGCAATGGAAACAGGATTCCTCCAGTATGCCATGAACCTTCTGAAAACAGAATATGCAAAAGAAGTACAGATCCTGAAGCTTGATATTCCGGACGTGTCCAAAATCCCGGCAGTCCGTTTCGATGTAGCCAAAGAACTGGTATCTCAGAAATACAATCGTAAGATCAGAAACCCATTTGACCTGGAGCCGGAAGAGGAAGCACTGATCGGACAGTATTTCAAAGAAGAATATGGCTCAGATTTCGTATTTGTCACACATTATCCGTCAAAGAAACGTCCATTCTATGCAATGGATGATCCGGAAGACGCAAGATTTACCTTAAGCTTTGACCTGTTATTCAAAGGCCTTGAGATCACAACAGGCGGACAGCGTATCCATGATTACAATATGCTGGTACAGAAAATTGAAGACAGAGGTATGACGCAGGAAGGCATGGAACAGTATCTGGATACCTTCAAACATGGTATGCCGCCTCACGGTGGACTGGGAATCGGTCTGGAACGTCTGACCATGCAGCTTATCGGTGAAGAGAATGTTCGTGAAACCTGTCTCTTCCCGCGAGATATGAACCGTCTGGAACCGTAAATAAGAAGTCGGAAATAAAAGCAATATAGAATGTTACAGGCAGTATATATAAGGAGAAAATCATGGCAAAGATCATAGATGATGAAACAATGGAAAATGTCTGCATCCTGGCCAAGCTTTCACTCTCAGAAGAAGAAAAGGAAAAAGCAAAAGCTGAAATGCAGAAAATGCTTGATTATGTAGAGAAGCTGGATGAACTGGATACATCGGAAGTAGAGCCTATGTCCCATATTTTCCAGGATGAAAACGTATTTCGTGAGGATGTTGTCACAAACGGAGACAACAAAGAAGCAATGCTGGCAAATGCACCGAAAGCAAAAGAAGGACAGTATCAGGTTCCGAAAACCATAGGATAGGAGACAGGACAATGGAGTTGGAAAAATTAACAGCCCTGCAGCTTGGGGAAAAAATAAAACAGCGTCAGGTCAGCGTCCTGGATGGAGTAAAAACTGTTTTTGAACAGATTGAGAAACAGGATTCAGAAGTACACGCTTATCTTGACACATATAAAGAAGAAGCATACAAACGTGCAGAAGAAGTACAAAAAGGCATCGAGGATGGTACTTATACCAGTCCTCTTGCAGGCGTACCGATCGCAATCAAAGATAATATCTGTATTAATGGAAAGAAAACTACCTGTGCATCAAAGATTCTTGAGAATTTTGTGCCTCAGTATAATGCAGAAGTCATTGATCGTCTGGAAAAAGCCGGACTGGTCATTATCGGAAAAACAAACATGGATGAATTTGCCATGGGAAGTACAACAGAGACCTCCGCTTACGGCATCACCAGAAACCCATGGAATCTGGAACATGTACCGGGCGGTTCTTCAGGTGGTTCCTGTGCAGCAGTAGCAGCAGGAGAAACTTATCTGGCACTTGGTTCAGATACAGGCGGATCTATCCGTCAGCCAAGTTCCTACTGTGGTGTAACCGGAATTAAACCAACCTATGGAACAGTATCCCGTTATGGTCTTGTAGCTTATGCATCTTCCCTGGATCAGATCGGACCTGTAGGAAAAGACGTATCTGACTGTGCAGCTCTTCTGGAGATCATTGCAGGACATGATACAAAAGACAGCACATCCATGAAAAGAGAAGACCTTCAGTTCTCCAAAGAACTGACAGGAGATATCAAGGGGATGAAATTCGGAGTTCCTGAAGAATATCTGGCAGAGGGACTTGATCCGGAAGTAAAAGCATCTTTTATGGGTGTTCTTGATACGCTGAAAGAACTGGGAGCAGAAGTAGAATTCTTCTCTATCAAAACCATGGAATACATGATTCCGGCTTATTATATTATCGCCAGTGCAGAAGCAAGTTCCAACCTGGAACGTTTCGATGGAGTGAAGTACGGTTTCCGTGCAGCAGAATATGAAGGTCTTCACGACATGTACAAAAAGACCAGAACAGCAGGTTTCGGTGAGGAAGTAAAACGCCGTATCATGCTTGGTTCCTTCGTGTTAAGCTCCGGTTATTATGATGCATACTATCTGAAGGCACTCCGCACAAAAGCCCTGATCAAGAAAGAATTTGATCAGGCATTTGGCAAATATGATGTGCTCCTTGCACCTGCATCTCCATTTACAGCACCGAAGATCGGTGAAAGCTTAAAAGATCCCCTTGCCATGTATCTTGGAGATATCTACACAGTAGCAGTCAATCTCTGCGGTCTTCCGGGAATTACAGTTCCATGCGGAAAAGACAGCAAAGGTCTCCCAATCGGTATCCAGATGATCGGGGACTGCTTCATGGAAAAGAAAATCCTGCGTGCAGCACACGCCTATGAAACCAGCCGCGGCTCCTTTGCCGTGCCAGGAGAAGGAGGCACCAGATAATGAAACAGTACGAAACAGTCATAGGACTTGAAGTCCATGTAGAACTTGCAACAAAAACAAAAATTTTCTGCGGATGCTCCACTGAATTCGGAGGAGCACCCAATACACATACATGCCCGGTCTGCACAGGTATGCCGGGTTCCCTGCCTGTATTAAATAAGAAAGTAGTAGAGTTTGCCCTGAAAGCAGGTCTTGCAGCAAACTGCCAGATCCATCAGTACTGCAAATTTGACCGTAAGAACTATTTCTATCCGGACAACCCACAGAACTATCAGATCTCTCAGTTATATCTGCCAATCTGTCATGACGGATGGGTAGAGATTGAAACCTCTGCAGGCAAAAAGAAAATCCGCATCCATGAAATGCATATGGAAGAGGATGCAGGTAAACTGATTCATGATGAATGGGAAGACTGCTCCCTGGTAGACTATAACCGAAGCGGTGTCCCGTTGATCGAGATCGTATCCGAGCCGGATATGAGAAGCTCTGAGGAAGTAATCGCCTATCTTGAAAAACTCCGTTGTATGATGCAGTATCTGGGTGTATCAGACTGTAAGCTTCAGGAAGGCTCCATGCGTGCAGACGTTAACCTTTCTGTCCGTGAAGTGGGAGCAGAAGAATTCGGTACCAGAACAGAGATGAAGAACCTGAACTCTTTCAAAGCCATTGCCAGAGCAATCGAAGGCGAAAGAGAACGTCAGATCGAACTGATCGAAGAAGGCAAGGCAGTTACACAGGAGACACGCCGTTGGGATGACAACAAAGAATATTCTTACGCCATGCGTTCCAAGGAGGATGCCAAAGACTACAGGTATTTCCCAGATCCTGACCTGCCTCCAATCCATATCTCTGATGCATGGATTGAAAAGATCAAAGCAGAACAGCCGGAGCTTCGCGAAGTGAAACAGGCCCGTTATCAGGAAGAGTACGGACTTCCGGCATACGATGCGGGAATCCTTACAGAATCCCGCCATCTTGCAGGTCTTTTTGAAGAAACAGCAGCAATCTACGGAAATGCAAAGAAGACAGCAAACTGGTTTATGGGTGAGGTACTCCGCCTGACAAAAGATAAAGCTATGGATGCGGAACAGGTATCTTTCTCACCGAAGCATCTTGCAGATCTTCTGGTAATGGTAGAAAAATCCGAAGTCAGCCCTCAGAATGCCAAAAAAGTCTTTGAGAAAGTCTTTGAGGAAGACATTGATCCTGTAGTCTACATTGAGGAACATGGTCTGAAGATTGTAGAAGACACAGGACTTCTGGAAGAAACCATCAACAGGATCCTGGATGCTAACCCAGGACCACTTTCAGAACTTCTGGGAGGTAAAGATAAAGTCATGGGCTTCTTTGTAGGTCAGATCATGAAAGAGATGAAAGGCAAGGCAAATCCTGCAAGCGTCCGCGAGACACTAATGAAAGAAGTAGAGAAGCGCAAATAAAATAAATCACCCCGGACATTATGCCCGGGGTAAAAAATGTTAATATATTACCAGTGAACAGTAATGTTAATATTAAAAATTATTCTCAGAAAACACTTTGAGACTTTACATTATTAAATAATTAAGTATAATAAAACTCGAATAAAATATATTTGCAGAAAAGACACAAATAGAAATGGAAAGGCAAAGCAGCAGCCTGCTGTAGACAGGTATATAAAAACTGCGAAACATGCCAGGGAGGAAATCAAACATGGTAACAGTAAACCACAACTATCTGAAATTACCGGGAAGCTATCTGTTTTCCACAATTGGAAAAAAAGTAAAAGCATATAAAGAAGCCAACCCACAGGCAAACGTGATCTCACTGGGAATCGGTGATGTAACCCAGCCTCTGGCTCCGGCAATCATTGAGGCACTTCATAAATCTGTAGATGAAATGGGTGATGCAGCTACTTTTCATGGTTATGCACCAGATCTTGGTTATGAATTCTTAAGATCTGCTATTGCAAAGAACGACTACAAAGACAGAGGCTGTGACATTGAAGCAGATGAAATCTTTGTCTCTGACGGTGCAAAGAGCGATTCAGGAAATATTCAGGAAATATTCGGACTGGATAACAAGATTGCAGTGTGTGACCCTGTATACCCAGTATATGTAGATACAAACGTAATGGCAGGCCGTACAGGAGAATACAACAAAGAACGTGGCAACTTTGATAACGTAATCTATATGCCATGTACAGCATCCAACGGCTTCCTTCCGGAATTCCCGGAAGAAGTACCGGATCTTATCTACCTTTGCTTCCCGAATAACCCAACCGGTGGTGCGATCACCAAACCGCAGCTTCAGGAATGGGTAGACTATGCAAATAAAAACGGTTCTGTAATTATCTATGATGCAGCATATGAAGCATACATTTCTGAAGAAGATGTACCGCACAGCATCTATGAGTGCGAAGGAGCAAGAAGCTGCGCCATCGAACTGCGCAGCTTCTCCAAAAATGCAGGTTTCACAGGTGTCCGCCTCGGCTTTACAGTTGTACCAAAGGATCTGGTTCGTGACGGCGTAGATCTCCACAGTCTCTGGGCAAGACGTCATGGCACTAAATTCAACGGTGCTCCATACATCGTACAGCGTGCAGGAGAGGCGGTATACTCTCCTGAAGGAAAAGCACAGCTGAAAGAACAGGTAGGTTACTACATGAGCAATGCCAAAGCCATCTACGAAGGTCTGGCATCAGCAGGCTATTCCGTATCCGGTGGCGTAAACGCTCCATATATCTGGCTGAAAACACCTGATAAGATGACTTCCTGGGAGTTCTTTGACTATCTCCTTGAAAAAGCCAACATCGTAGGAACTCCGGGCTCAGGATTCGGTGCTCATGGTGAGGGATTCTTCCGTCTCACTGCGTTTGGAACACAAGAGAATACACTGGAAGCAATTGAACGAATTAAGAATCTGTAAGCAGCTTCCTGATAGGGACGAGTGGGATTATAATTTCGCAAAATTTAGCCGAATCAAGTAAGTTCCCTGTGGAGCAGTTATTCGGTGTAGAGCTGCGTAGCGAAGCGGATGATTTTATCCACCTGACTATGAAAATGAAAAACGGCAGGACGAAAATCCTTGAAAATCAAGGGTTTCGGACCTGTCGTTTCTATTTTATAAAAATATATATGGAATTTGATTACTATTTAAGTATTAATGTTGTTTTCTGAGATAATCTGTCGAATTTGTTCCTTTGCAACTGCCATAAAAAATACTCCTTTTCGATAAGAATTGTCATATCTGAATTCTTACCAAAAAGGAGTTATTTTTTACCAAAAACACAAACTATTTTACACTACCTACTGGTATTAAAAGATGTAGAAACCTTCTTCGCCAAAATAATCATCCAATTCATCCTCATTTAGGAAATAATCCATATCCAGAAGTTCATCCTCGCTCATACGGCGAATGTCCATGGACGTCATGCCTTCAGGTGGATTATCCATATATTTTCTGCGCAGTTCCTCAATATCTGGTTTCATGTTATTGATCTCTTGGAACAATACGGAACCAGTATTCCGATATTTGAGAGCGTGATTCCGGTATCTGTGAAGGCTGCAGAAGCTAGTGCCGAAGGAATCAGTATCTATGGTTACTGTATTATTGCAAAGTATCCAACATTTCAAAAGAGAATGACGGAGATATTTCGCCTTATTTATTCTTGTAGTAACCAATCGGTTATATCGTGAATTTGGATTCCTTCATAGCTATATTGGGGATGTTTGGTTCTGGCAATAATCATTTTCGGATAAGCATCTCGAATCTGAAGCAGAGGAGAGCGTTCTCTCTCAAATGTTTCCTGCCCGGAAATGTTGTCGCTGACCTGAATATAAAACTTCTCGCTACCTCTCTGAGCAACAAAGTCGATTTCCTTTTGATAAAGCTTGCCGACATAAACATCATATCCACGGCGAAGAAGCTCGATGCATACGATGTTTTCATATACTCTGCCATAATCCATATTTCTGCTCCCCAGTATTGCATATCGAATACCGCTGTCACACAAATAGAACTTTTCAGAGCTTTCAAGGTATTTCTTACCTCGGATGTCGTATCTCTTAATATCATAAAATACAAAAGCATTGCACAAATACTTAATGTATTTGCCGACGGTTACATGATTGGTTGGAGTTTCATTTGCTGTCAGTAGCTGACTGATCTTATTAGGAGAAGTCAGGTTGCTGATATTATCCATAAGGAACTCGCTCAGACGTTGTAAAACCAAAGTGTCAGGGAGATTATATTTCTGTACCAAATCCCTTGTAACAATAGTTTCGTAGACCTCTTTGATATAGTTTGTTCTGTCTTTTTCGGTTCTATAAGCATAGGAACCTGCTAAACCGCCCTTGATAGCGTACTCATCAAAGAGCTTATCTTTGTCACTGATATCATCATAATATTGGCAATATTCCTGGAAGCTGAAAGGAAACACATGAATTTCAATATAGCGTCCGGTAAACAGAGTTGCCAGATCCGCACTCAACAGGAAAGCATTAGAGCCTGTTACATAGATGTCGTATTTTCCCTTAGAGTACAGGCTGTTGATTGCCAGCTCAAACTTGGGACACATCTGAACCTCGTCTACAAACAGGTAGTTCGTTTTGCCTTCCTGATAATGTTCTTCCACATAGGAGTGTAAGGCATGGTATTCCTTGATTTCTTCATATGCTAAATCCATGAAGTCAATGAAGATAATATTGATGTTTTCAAAGTTGTTTTTCAGATACGCAATATATGCCTGCATCAGTTTAGACTTACCAGATCGACGAATACCCGTGATGATCTTGATGTCAGGAGTGCCATTCAGTTCAATGATTCTATCGAGATATTTTGCTCTCGTGATTGTTTTCATTTAGTCACCCACTTTCAAAAATTGAAGTTTTTTCATTTTTCGAAACCGCTTTGTTGTACTTAGTATACTGTCTGCTAATAGTATATGCAAGATGTCGCTTTCAAAAACACAAATTTTTTTATTTTTTGAAAGTGAAAACTATGTATAGGCAACCCGATTCTTTACTTAATTTCAGAAAAAAAGTAAAAAAATTTGCTTTTGACCACTGTAAAACATGCTCTGAGCATTATGAAGAACTTGCACAGGAACAGAATATTGCTCTGGCTAATTTCCGGCGGAAGAAATTATCACAAACCGGAATACGGGGAAGCAATGGAAATATAAAGTATCTTACTTTTGATGAAGCTTCCTATCTGGCAAAGGTCAGCAGAAGCATGATCAACAAATGGGCGGATAAAGGAAAGTTTACGGTAATAAAAGTTGGCAGTCGGGTTAGGATTCGTCGGGATGAATTTGAGGACTGGATGGAACAAAGAGATTTGGAAAGGAGCATGCAATAATATGGCATCCTTTTCATGTTCCTTAATTATTAGCTGGAGCAAACAACCAGCTAACTTTCAGAGCTTTACAGAGCTTGACAGAGGGGGTATTCAGAATAACTCAAATTGAAATTTATAAAAACGGCAGTTATATCGGATGCCTAAGCAAAGAATTCTCATTCCTGATACCACATTATAATATTGATTATAATGGATGGCATATTGATGGAACAATTATGGAATGGGATTATAGCATTCTTGATCGAAGCGGTTATTCAATTGCACGGGTTAGTAAAGAATTGTTTCATATGACTGATACATATGTTATTGATGTGCAGGATCCAGGAAATGCGTTGGGTGCTCTGATGTTTGTACTTGCGATTGATGCAGAAAAATGTTCCAGGAATTAAATAGTTGATTTTGGTGCCCGTGTGATAGGGGAGAATATAAATGAGGTGATCAGATGGAAGCAGCACAGAGAATTCGATTGATCCGAATATTAGAAAAGACAGAGAAAAATCCGGAATTCAGTAATAAGATTGGAATAAAGAATACATCTGAATAATTAGATGATGTTACTGGTGAAAAGAATACACAATGTTGTGGCAGCAGAAATAGAAAGCGGATTTTTGGGGAGGGTTTTATATGGAGTTTAAAAATAAAGTAGTGATTGTGACGGGAGGCGCGCAGGGCATTGGAAAGACTATTGCAGAGGAATTTCAGAAGCAAGGAGCCCTTATCTGCAGCATTGATAAACAGCTTGGAGTTTACTTTACCGGTGATCTTGCACAGCAGGATACATTGGAGAAATTTGCTCAAAAGGTGATTACTGAATATGGTCATGTGGATTATCTTATCAACAACGCATTACCGTTGATGAAAGGAATTGACAACTGCTCTTATGAAGAATTCAATTATGCATTAAAAGTAGGTGTTACGGCACCGTTTTATCTGGCCAAACTATTTCAGCCATATTTTTCTGAAGGAGCTGCCATTGTCAATATTTCATCTTCCCGTGACCGCATGAGTCAACCGCAAATAGAAAGTTACACCGCAGCAAAAGGCGGAATTTCAGCATTAACTCATGCGTTGGCAGTCAGCCTTGCAGGAAGAGTACGAGTCAATTCAATCTCTCCGGGATGGATAGATACTGACTTTACCGAATATACAGGAGCAGATGCAGTGCAGCAGCCAGTTCATCGTGTGGGAAATCCCATGGATATTGCCAATATGGTACTGTTTCTTTGTTCTGAAAAAGCAGGCTTTATTACAGGTGAAAATATCTGTATTGACGGTGGTATGACAAAACAAATGATTTATCATGGCGATTGTGGTTGGAGATTTGACATTTAAGTCACGTATTAGAAACACAAAATGTACAAAAGGAGAAGAACTATGAAATTTAAGATGATTCACGAAAATTACAATGTATCAGACCTGGACCGATCTATTAAATTTTACAACGAGGCCCTTGATCTGCACGAGGTGAGAAGAAAGACTACCGATGATTTTATTATTGTGTATCTGAGCAACGATGTAAGTGATTTTGAGTTGGAACTTACCTGGCTTAAAGATCATCCACAGCCATATAATCTGGGTGAATGCGAATTTCACCTGGCATTTAAGGCGGAGGATTATGAGGCAGCGCACAAGAAGCACGAAGAGATGGGGTGTATTTGCTTCGAAAATGAAGCGATGGGAATCTATTTCATTGTAGATCCAGATGGATACTGGCTTGAGATTCTGCCGTAAAGCTGGTTGAGAAATCGTAGAAATCATGTTGATCAGATGTTCAGAGGACTTTAAGGGGGATGTGTTATCATGAGAACTATAGGTAATATCCTTTGGTTTATATTTGGAGGATTGCTGGGTGGACTGGCATGGGTTTTTGCAGGATGCATATGGTGTATTACAATTATTGGAATTCCGGTAGGCCTGCAATGCTTTAAATTTGCAACGTTGGCATTCTGGCCGTTTGGAAAAGAAATCGTGTATGGAAATGGTATGTTTTCATTCTTGGTAAATCTCATATGGATTGTATTTTTTGGTTGGGAAATGGCGCTTGGAAATCTGATAGTTGGTTGTATATGGTGTATTACGATAGTTGGAATTCCGTTTGGAAAGCAGTTTTTCAAGATGGCAAGACTTTCTTTCATGCCATTTGGTGCCAGTGTGATAGGGTAGAATACAAAAATTTAAGGAGTCATTTGAGAGAATGATTCAAATGCTATTGGGAATCATAAGTAAAGTTATTAATACATAATAAGAAAAAACAATAGTATTTGTAAGGCGTCAGTGGAGTATTCTACTGGCGTTTTTATTTAACATATTGGATTTACGAAGAATGCCTATCAAAGCGAAAAATTGTTAGAACAAGCTGAAATTCCAGAATCTTATTTATGACAAGTGTATTACAAGCACTTGCTGCAAAGCAGATTGAAGTAGAAACAAGAAAACAGCAGAGCCACGAACAGAAGAGTGGAAGAAAGCATTATGAATTTTCCTTATAATTATATGTATTTCGAAGAATTGCTTCCGGAAAATTTTCCCACCGAATTATGAGTCTGTGTAGTATAATTAATAATAACAGTATATTCTGACTTACATTGTTGTAAATAGGAATGATACATAACAAGGAGATGGGTTTAATGTTAAAAAATGGGATATACGAACAGATTGTTAATACGAGAATAAATAAAGAACTGCAGCAGCTTGATCGTGAAAAATATGATATAGAATTAGAAAAACTTGATGGAGAGGATGCAAGACGTATTCTTACCATATACATATCATATGTCATAAATCAGGCTTTGCAATACTTAAGAGACAGTTTCCCGTCATCTAAAGAAAATGAATCGTTACTGGCACAAATTCGCTTATGTAATGAAATCGTTCAGGAAATAGCAGAGCATACGAATGAACCTGAATTTGAGGATAATATCATTCTTGAAAAAGGAGAAGTATTAACCTCATTATATGAAAAAATGAATTCAGCAAGAAGCATTAATACAATCAAAGCTGTGCATCCGGAAACGTCAATTGTAGAGAATGCCTTGTTTACAGGATCTAAAAATGAGCCAAGTATGCTTTCGGAATTGAAGAAAGAAATCTTGTCCTCTGATTCTATTGATCTTTTGGTTTCATTTATTAAGTGGAGTGCAATACGTCCACTTCTTGTGGAATTGACTGCATTCACGAAACGAGAGGGTGTTCGTTTACGTGTGATTGCAACGACTTATACACAGGCTACAGATTATAAAGCGATTGTTGCTCTTGCAGAGCTTCCAAATACGGAAGTGAAGATTAATTATGAAACGAATCATGCACGTATGCATGCAAAATCTTATTTGTTTAAAAGAGACACTGGATTTTCAACTGCATATATTGGCTCATCAAATCTTTCAAATCCAGCTTTGACTGGGGGATTGGAGTGGAATGTGAAGGTGACTGAGAAAGAGTCATTTGATATTGTGAAAAAGTTTTCGGTTTCCTTTGAGAGCTACTGGAATGATGCCTCTTTTGAAACCTTTGACCCTGAAAACCCAGACTGTCATGAAAAGCTGAAAAAAGAATTAACGAGGGCTGCATTTGATAGAAAGTCAAAACGTAGTCTTCAGGTTTCGATTCGACCATATGCATATCAGCAGGAAATTTTGGATAATCTTGCTGCAGAACGAGAAGTATACGGACATTATCGTAATCTGGTTTCTGCAGCGACAGGTGTTGGAAAAACAATTATTGCGGCATTTGATTATAAAGCTTTTAAGGAGAAGAACCCAAGAGCACGCTTGTTATTTGTGGCTCACAGAAAGGAGATTCTCGAACAGAGCATTCAGAAATTCCAGGAAGTTTTGAATGACTTTAATTTTGGTGAGTTGTACGTAGATGGTTATAAACCAACGGATATTGAGCATCTGTTTATCAGTATCCAGTCATTCAATTCTGCAAAGCTTTCTCAGTGGACAAGCAAGGATTATTATGACTTTATCATAGTGGATGAATTCCACCATGCAGCAGCTGATTCTTATCAGGAATTACTGGCATACTATGAGCCGAAGATTCTATTAGGATTGACTGCTACTCCTGACCGAATGGATGGTAAGGATATCCTGAAGTATTTTGATGGACGTATTGCATCAAAATTACTGTTGGGTGAAGCGATTGATCGAAATCTGTTAAGTCCTTTTCAGTATTTGGGTGTAACAGATGACACAGATTATAGGAATTTCAAATGGACGCGTGGTAAATATGATGTGTCAGAGCTGGAAAAAGTATATACGGCAGATACAAGACGTTGCGCTTTGATTTTAAACAGTGTAAAAAAATATGTGACAGATATTTCGTCTGTGAAAGGTCTTGGATTTTGTGTCAGTGTTGCTCACGCAAATTACATGGCGAAATATTTTAATGATAAAGGAATCCCGTCCATTGCATTATCTTCGAAAAGTGCAGACGATATTCGAAATGATGCAAAAACAGATTTGTTAAGTGGAAAGATAAACTTTATTTTCGTTGTGGATTTATATAATGAGGGTGTGGATATCCCGGCTATAGACACCGTCTTATTCTTGAGGCCAACAGAAAGTGCGACTGTATTTTTACAGCAACTAGGACGAGGGTTACGTTTAAGTCCAGGGAAAGATTGCCTTACGGTTCTTGATTTTATTGGACAGGCAAACAAAAAGTATAATTTTGCAATGAAATTTGAGGCAATTGTAGGGAAAGGCCGAAAATCCATTCGTAAACAGGTGGAGGATGGATTCAGCAATCTGCCAAGAGGTTGCTATATCGAACTTGAAAAGTATGCAAAAGAATATATTCTGGAGAACCTGAAGCAGACAGATAATAACAAAAGAGCACTGATTGAAATGGTGAGAACCTTTGAAGAAGATACTGGATTACCGCTTAATCTGGAAAACTTTTTGCTGGAATATAATATGTCTCTGTATGATTTCTATCAGAATACAGGTGCCAGATCTTTGTTCCGCTTAAAAAAGTGGGCAGGCATTATTGAAGATGACAGAGATGTAGATGATAAAATTTACAGTATGATGACCGGATTTTTCCATGTGAACTCAGCCAGACTACTGGATTATTGGATCAGATATATTGACGGTAATAAAGTTGCAAATAACGAAGAAGAACGCATCATGCGAAATATGCTTTATTATACATTTTATAAAAAGAATCCGGCTAAATGCGGTTTCCAAAGTATCGATGAAGGAATTGAGTCAGTCCTAAAGGAAACTTTTGTAAGAGATGAAGTTCTGCAGATTTTGAAATACAATCGTAAGCATATCAGTTTTGTTGCTGGGAGAAATGAATACTCTTATCTTTGTCCTCTGGATTTACACTGCCGTTATAACACAAATCAGATTATGGCTGCATTTGGATTATTTACAGAGACAGAATCACCGGAATTCAGAGAAGGTGTAAAACGTTTTGAAGATAAAAAAACAGATATCTTTTTTATTAATCTGAACAAATCAGAGAAAGATTTCTCTCCATCTACTATGTATGAGGATTATGCAATTAACGATAAGCTCTTTCATTGGCAAAGCCAAAGTCAGGATAGGCAAGCGAGTGCAAAAATACAGAGATATATTAATCACAAGAATACAGGTGATATCATATCATTATTTGTTCGTGAATTTAAAAGGCTTGGTTCATATACAGCACCATATACTTTTTTAGGAAATGCAGATTATGTGAAGCATGAAGGAGAGAGACCTGTCAGTTTCGTATGGAAGCTGCATAATTCGATTCCTGCGGATATGCTTCCAAAGGCAAACAAGAGCATTGCTTTGTAATTCTATGTGATTAGAAATAAAAAGATGTGCGTACTCTCTTGACAAATTCGGGAACAGGAAAGATATATGCATCCGCACTTGCTATGCGTGAGCTTGGTTTCAAAAGAGTGTTGTTTCTGGTTCATCGTGTGACACTTGCGAAGCAGGCTAAAAAATCTTTTGAAAAAGTTTTTGATAAGAAAGTGACAATGGGATTGGTGGGAGCCAGAAATGCCCGGAAAGAAGATAATCGCGGACGTATGCAGCCGATCACGAAAGTAACGATGAAAATGCATCATCCAGTGAGAGAAGATTTATTACGGTATTTACAGTCAAATATTACAGCATAAATGATTTGAGGTACGAAACAAATGAAGACAATAAAAGTAGTTGCAGCAGTTATCTGCGACAATATGAAAGAAAAGAATAAAATTTTTGCAACGGCTCGTGGTTACGGTGAGCTGAAAGGCGGTTGGGAGTTTCCTGGAGGAAAAATCGAAGCAGGAGAAACTCCTCAGGAAGCATTAAAGCGAGAAATCATGGAAGAACTGGATACAGAAATTAAGGTAGGGGATTTGATTGACACTATAGAGTATGGTTATCCCACCTTTCACCTTTCCATGGATTGCTTCTGGGCAGAGGTCACAGCGGGTCACCTGGAACTAAAAGAAGCGGAAGCTGCAAAATGGCTTACGAAGGATCAACTGAACAGCGTTGCCTGGTTACCGGCAGATATCACTTTGATAGAGAAAATTCGAAGGAACATGGAGAACTGATTTCTAATATTATTTTCAGAGGAATTGCTATGATATACACAGTAAAACGAATTGATGAAGACCTGGACTTCGGTTGTGAAGAGCGACCGAAAGGCATGCCAGTCATGGCAATAGTGACGCTTACGAATTCTTCAGGCGAAGAAATAAGGATAAAAGCAGAGGATGCTATGCTCTATGAATGTAACATCAATGAAGGGGACAAGGTTTGCTTTGATGTGAATAATAAGTTGGAAAAAGTGGCACTTCCGAATTGATGGGAGTGCCGTTAAATGTTATTGATTATCGTTGTTTTTGGAAAGCTGTTTCTGCAATGCAGAAAGCTGAATATCAGGTTAATTCCACAATCATTGAATAGAGGAAAAGCTGTTCCAGGCGGTGTATGTGGATTCTGGGGAGCTTGTGGCGTTGGTATTAGTGCAGGAGTGTTTATATCAATAATCTCAGGAGCAACCCCACTTAAAAATGAATCTTGGGGGCTTGCTAATAAAATGACTTTCAAGGCACTTGACGCAATCGGGAGCATTGGTGGACCAAGATGTTGTAAAAGAGATTCTTATATGGCCATAATCTCAGCGATTGACTATGTGGCAGAGAATTTCAATATACAAATGGAAAAGCCTGTTATAAAGTGTATTCATTCTGGTAAGAACAATCAATGTATTAAGGAGAGGTGCCCATTTCATGAATAAGAAAAAAGTCGCATTTATCTGTGTTCATAATTCATGCCGTAGTCAGATAGCAGAGGCATTGGGAAAACATCTGGCATCAGATATATTTGAAAGCTATTCGGCCGGAACAGAGACAAAGTCTCAGATTAATCAGGATGCCGTTCGTATCATGAAAGAGATTTATGGAATAGACATGGAAGCAAATGGTCAGTATAGTAAGCTGATTGCTGATATCCCAGATGTTGATATTGCAATATCAATGGGCTGTAATGTGGGATGTCCTTTTATTGGAAGAGCATTTGATGATAACTGGGGACTTGATGATCCAACGGGGAAATCAGATGATGATTTCAAGACTGTGATACAGCGGATTGAGGAGAATATCATTGAGCTAAAGAAAAGGTTGAGCGAGAACAAATAGAATACCTGCAGAACAAAATGGCAGCTTATCAGCTTTATGACACAGGACTTACTGTGACAAAGGAAGATGAGCTGCTTTCTTTATTTATCTGCAAGTATTCCAGTAGGATTTCTGTTCTGGGACGAATGTCCGGAAGGTGGGTAACTACTTCCTGTCCTTGCTATTCTCTATCTTTAGCTGTTGAATACAAAAATGATTTAGGAAGTTTAGCCTTTTGGTTGTCGGGATTTTTGCACAGCCATTTGGTGTAAACTGATAATATTAGAAAAAGAAATCAAGGGGGAACTGGCAGATGAAAGGTTATAACACAAGCAACGGATACATGGGATACGTAGAAGGCAAATACATTTTATTTGCCAGTGAACAGGAATATTTCGAGTTTATGCACTACAGGGGTTATATCTATGTTATACTTGAGTTGGTATTAAAGGATTTAGGATAATAAGCGGGAATCCTCGGCAATTCAATTACCGAGCCTGCAAATAAAAAGTCAATAGCAAATTGATGATTTCAGGCAAAAAT
>NZ_JAJDML010000036.1:0-41131 GCF_020594215.1 Blautia sp. DFI.1.216 | reverse complement strand
AGATATCTAATCCTTTTAGGAATAAATATCTTCTGCTTTTAAGTTAATGACATTGCTAAAATACCTCACTTTGATCACCGGAGTTTTAACATTGTTATTAGGAGTCTACACTCTTGTAAGACCAATGAGAACTTTTCTTGCCATCGGATGGATCCTGGGAATCCTTCTGTTTGTAAATGGTATTGAACTTGTAATCCTTTCTTTATCCAAAGAAAAGAAAGAAATCGGAGCATGTATTCTCGGTGTTCTGGAAGGACTTGCAGGTATTATCTTATTATTCAGCGGCATTCAGCGGTTCATCACAGACGTAATGGCAGCTTATATGGTCGGTGCAATCATTCTGATCTACGGTATTTTCCAGATTGCCGCCGGCACAAAGGTATATAAAACATCTAAAGGAAAAGGTATCCTGAGTATTGTGTGCGGTGTTTTATCCGTAATTGTCAGCATCATTTCATTTACCCATCCTATACTTACCATGATCTCTGCAGGATATATGATCGCTTTTTCTGTTTTGATGCAGGGTATCAATATGATCGTACTTGGAATCAATTTCGGAAAGACCGAAAACTAACAAAAAGGTTATGACTGTATGAATAACACAAAAAGCCCCAAAAACGTATCTTTAAAAAATCAGCTTGAATTGTGGCTGTTCTGTGCACTCATTGGTGCTGTTGCCGGTGCACTGGTATGGATCCTGCTGAAAATAATGGCAGTGGGAACTGAATTTCTGTGGAAATGGTTTCCCGGAAAAACCTCTGTTCCCTATTATACGATTCTTATCTGTGTAGCCGGTGCGGCAATTATCGGTATTTTCCGAAAAATATTCGGAGACTATCCCGAAGATCTGGAAACCGTTATGGAAAAAGTCAGAGTAGAAAAAAGATACGAATACAAAAACATGCTTGTAATGATGGTGGCCGCACTGCTGCCATTACTCATAGGAAGCAGTGTAGGTCCCGAAGCCGGACTTACCGGTATTATCGTAGGTTTATGCTACTGGGCCGGAGACAACCTTAAGTTTGCCAAACAGAATACCAGAAATTATTCGCAGATCGGTGCCGCAGTCTCCATGAGTGTGCTGTTTCATGCACCTCTGTTCGGCATTTTCGAAGTAGAAGAAAACTCTGAAGAAGACCTTGCAGCCTTAACAAAGGGTTCCAAATTATTTATTTACGGAATCGCGCTGGCTGCAGGCACTAGTATTTATGCAGGTTTATCTGCACTTTTTGGTGCAGGGCTTTCCGGATTTCCATCCTTTGATATGGTGGAAATCCAGAGAAAAGACTATCTGCTTATGATTCTGTATATTTTGTGCGGTCTTATCCTGGCATACTTCTATCAGGCAACACACAAGCTGACCGGAAATATTTCCAACAGATTCCCGGCAGTTGTCAAAGAGATTTTTGCAGGTTTATGCCTTGGAATCACAGGTTCATTCTTACCTGTACTTATGTTTTCCGGAGAAGATCAGATGGGAACACTTATGAAAACTTACACCTCCTATCTGCCGCTGGCACTTATTGCTATCGCGTTTTTCAAACTTCTGCTGACAAATCTGTGTATTCAGTTCGGTTTAAAGGGAGGACATTTCTTCCCTGTCATCTTTGCCGGAGTATGTATGGGATACGGCATGGCAATGCTGACCTGCGGGCCAGACGGGGGACATGTGGTATTTGGAGCTGCAATCGTTACTGCGTCACTTCTGGGCGGAATCATGAAAAAGCCACTGGCAGTAACCATGCTTCTCTTCCTCTGCTTCCCGGTTAAAATGTTTATCTGGATATTCATCGCAGCAGCGGTTGGGAGCAAACTTATCACACTCAAACCAGAGCAGGAACCTTCTGCAAATTACAGCAAGCAATAGAGTCGCTACCAGACAAAAAGAACCATTATATCAGAAAACATGGCTGTATGCTTCAGGCAACAACTATAACTTCTGTATATAATGGTTCTTTCATTTACAATTACATGTTATTTTTATAATTACTTTTCTCCGGAAAGAAGAATACGGTCATTATCCAGCATCTTACCGGCACCTGTCTTAAACTTCTCCAGAAGACCTTCCACTGTCAGGCCTTTCTTTTCTTCTTCATGGATATCCAGCACAATATCTCCGGAATCCATCATCAGAATACGATTTCCCAGATCAAGGGCCGACTGCATATTGTGGGTGATCATCAGACAGGTAAGCTGATGTTCCTCTACAATTCGTTTCGTAAGATTCAGTACCTTCTCTGCTGTGCCCGGGTCAAGGGCTGCTGTATGCTCATCCAGAAGCAGAAGCTTGGGCGGATTCATGGTTGCCATGAGAAGTGTCAGCGCCTGTCTCTGTCCACCGGAGAGAAGTCCTACCGGCTGAGTCATACGTTTCTCAAGTCCTATATCCAGAAGTTTCAGCTCTTCATGGAATCGCTCTTTCTCCTGTCTGGACACATGGGAAAGCCATCCGCCTTTCCCTGCTGCAAGCGCCAGATTCTCTTCTATGGTCATTCCAGGTGCAGTTCCCCTCATAGGATCCTGATACAGGCGACCGATGGTCTTTGCACGTACATGCTGGGGCATAAAAGTAATGTCCTGTCCATCCAGCATGATCACACCGGAATCTGTAAAAAAATCTCCACAGATTGCATTAAACAGAGTGGATTTACCAGCTCCATTGGAACCGATGATCGTTGCAAAATCGCCCTTCTCCAGATTCAGGGATAAATCTCTGATGGCCTGTTTCTCGTTTACCGTACCCGGATTAAAAGTCTTGGAAATATGTTCAATCTTCAGCATAAATCACTGTACTCCCTTCCTGTGAGTCATTCTTCTCTTAATCTGCGGCCACTGTTTTTTCAAATATGGACCTGAAATAGCCAGCACAACGATCACAGAAGATACCAGTTTCAGCATAAATGCCGGCATATTGAATCTCAGTGCAACGGTATATACCAGACGGAAAATAAAAGATCCAAGTACCATGCCAACAGCTCTCACGAAAATTCCACCTCTGCCAAGAATCGTACCACCAATCAGCAGGGAAGCCAGCGCGATGGTAACCATTCCCTGTCCGATATTGATATCTACAGATTTCTGTGACTGAGACAGAAGACATCCGGAAAGTGCTGTGAAGGAGTTGGCAACACAGAGACCTACAATCGTAGTAAATACCGGATTAATAGATGAGGATTTTACCATATCTGCATTATTTCCTGTTGCCCTGATTGCCAGACCAAGTCTTGTCCTTAAGAAAAATACAAGGAAGACAATCACAATGGCTACTGCAATGAAAGCAACTACAATATCTCCTCTTCCTTTCAGCGGTGTACTTTTCAATGTTTCTTTCATCATGGAAAATACCGTCTCTGTTCTGTTCATATTGATCAGGGAGGAACCTCCCATCACTGCAATATTCACAGAATAAAGAGCCGTATTAACGATAATTCCTGCAAGAAGACTGTCAACACCCAGCTTTGTCTGAAGTATGGCTGTCACAAAGCCCGAGCATATACCTGCAGCCATAGCTGCAAAAATTGATAAAAAAGGATGTCCGCTGACTGCCACTGCTGCTCCCACTGCTGCTCCCAGTGTAAAACAGCCATCAGTGGAAAGGTCACAGACATTCAGCATGGAATAACTGAGAAACAGGGCAAGAACTGTCAATGAACAGATCAGGCCAAGTTTCAGCGCGGTCTCTCCAAGAGAGAGTATAGTCGCAATAGTCACGATGATTTCCTCCAGTTTGTATTTATTTTATTACATTCAATGAACAGCAACAGAAAATATCTGCTGCTGTTCATTTTAATCCAGAAAATATATCAGTCTTTTCAATCGGCACAATGGATTCCATAAACCCAGAACTTATTCTGAATTTATTCAAAATGCTGTCCGAATATCCTTATTATTTCTCTACATCATCAAAGCTCTCTGCTGTAACGATCTCATTTACCTGTGTGCATAACGGCTCGAAATCTTTTTTAACAGTTTCAAGATCAAGTCCAAGTCCCTCGCAGGTTTCTGTGTTTACTGTTGCAGTACCATTATCAAAAGTTTCAACAGATGTTGTTGCAGGATCTGCATCATTCATAAGGATGTCTGCGATCATATCTGCTGTCTTCTGTCCAAGGTTTGCATAATCAACACCATATCCGACAAATGCACCGTTTAGTGCAAAGGAGTCAGCTCCTGTATACTGTGGGATACCTGCATCAATGAATTTCTCATAGATAGAAAGCTCTGCTGTCATAATTGTGTTGTCAGTTGGTGTGAATACTGCATCTACGCCATCTGCCACCAGTGCATCTGCTGCAAGCTGTACCTCATCTGTTGTGGTACCTGTACGCTCTACATATTCGATGCCTTCTTTATCCAGATAATCCTTGGCTTCCTGGATGGCTGTTGTAGAAGAATCCTGTCCGATATCGTATAAAAGTCCGATTTTCTTTACATCCGGGTTCACTGCCTGGATCAGTTTCATGATGGATGCTGTATCCAGATAATCGCTTGTACCTGTAATGTTTGCTCCAGGTGCATCCAAATCCTCTACAAGACCGCTTCCTACAGGATCAGACACTGCGGAAAATACAACCGGTGTATCGGTTCCTTCTGTTGCGGACTGCATACGCATTGCTACAGGTGTTGCAATACCTACCATCAAATCTACATTATCAGCCTGAAAATCAGAAATGATCTGTTCCATAACATTGGCATCTGCATTACAGTTATCATAGGACACATCAAAATTTACGTCTTTTTCCTTGCCGATTTCTTCCAGACGGGACTGGATGTTGTCTACGATCTGATTCAAGGAAGCGTCATCTACATAATTGCAGATACCGATCTTGAAATCCTGTGCCATAACCGGTGATGCCATCATCATAGTTGCCATTGCTGTTGCTGCGATTGCTAATACTCTTTTTTTCATAGTCTTTTTTCCTCTCTCTACATCTTATTTAGCAGTTCATGGTTTTTTAACTGCCATAGTCTCAGGGATGTTTGCCAATCCCTTGTTACTGTCTGTGAGAAAGAACTCCCCGGATTCCTCTTTTTCCCAGATGTGTCAACTGCTGTGATACCCACCTGCCATCAGCAGATTTTCCTGCATTACAGGGGGTGCCATATAACAGATTCTCTTTATATATAAAAAAATCCGCCACAAGCTATCTGTTGCTTGAGACGGTAATAAGAATCTTATTATCGCGGTACCACTCAAATTGACGAATCGTCCACTTTCTCATGTACAAACATACACTCCTGATTTATAACGGGTTCGGTTCCCGTCGGTGCCTACTCTCACGCTTATCAAGATTTCGGACCGCCCTCGAAAGGCCATTCAACAATCAGTTTCATACGGCTTCCCACCAACTGCCGTTCTCTGGAATGATTCTTGGTTGTTTACTCTTCTTTCTCATCGGTTTTGATGTGTTTACTTTACCACGCTAATGCAGATATGTCAAGAGGTTTATTTTTTATTTTTTTCCATTAATTTTTTCAAAAGGGACGCGAAGGAATGGGAAGGGATTTCGGGCTTAGTTTCGGAACCATGTAATTCTAAGGCATTTGGGAAGTTGCTAAAAGCATTCAAAAAAATCTCAAACTCGCTTCGCTCAGACAGTGAGATTTTTTTGAATAACGCAACTTCCCAAATACCAAGAATTACTATGAACCCTCAAATGCGCCCGAAATCCCTTCCCATTCCTTCGCTGTGTACTGGCAAATTGACATATATTCCATTTTCGACAGCATGCCGAATTGCTTGTATCAGGATGAGTGCAAGCTCCTTCTGATAAACTGCGGAGTAGTTATTCAGTGCAGAGCCCGTAGCGAAGCGGATGATTTTATCCGCTTGACTTCTGTTAAATGCCTGCTGCAATGATATTGGGACCTGTATATTTCAGAATAGCAATATGTAAACAGTGATGTTTACAGAACGATGTGATAAGTGTTAAAATAATGTTCAGAAAAGATCTGTGATCTGCTATGTAGTGATTTTAAGTTTATATAGATTAGATTATATAGAAATGAGGGATATTATATGTCAACAGCAAAAATGGTTTTTCATGGGAGTGATATTGAGAAAATATGTGAGGTCTATCAGCTTAAGTCTGAGGAAATTGTGAAGTTTGGGGCTAATGTAAATCCGCTGGGGCTTTCCGAGCATGTAAAGGAACAGCTTGCAGGACGGCTGGATATCCTGTCTTCTTATCCAGACAGAGATTATACTTCACTTCGCAGCACAATTTCAGAATATTGTAATATTCCTGCTGAATTCATCCTGCCCGGAAATGGTTCCAGCGAACTGATCGCACTGCTGATACAGGAACGAAATCCAAAGCATACCCTTATCCTGGGTCCGACCTATTCAGAATACTCCAGGGAACTCTCCTTCTCCGGAAGCACTCAGGAATACTACCACCTGCGCGAAGAGGATAACTTTGTTCTCGATGTAGATGACTTTTGCCGGACTCTGGATGGAAAATACGATTTTCTCATCCTCTGCAACCCAAATAATCCTACCTCATCTGCAATTAGCATAAATGACCTGCGCAGAATCGTTTCCTTCTGCAATGAGCGGAACATTTTCGTGATGATCGACGAAACTTATGTAGAATTTGCCCCGGATATCAATGAGATCACTGCTGTCAGCCTTACCAGAGAATTCACGAACCTTATGATTCTGCGCGGCGTATCAAAATTCTACGCAGCCCCAGGTATGCGTCTTGGCTACGGAATCACCGGGAACCTGGAATTTCTCAAAAAAATGAAAGAAAAACAGGTACCATGGTCCCTCAACAGTCTGGGAGCCCTGGCCGGCGAGCTGATGCTCAAGGACAAAAACTACATCCGCCAGACCCGAGACCTCATTCTCTCAGAACGCACCCGCCTGCTCAAAGCACTGGAGAATATCCCCACTTACAAAACCTACCCGGCCTACGCCAACTTTCTCCTCCTGAAAATCCAGAAGCCCGGCCTGACCTCCCGGGACGTCTTCGACGCCTGCATCCGTCAGGGTCTCATGATCCGTGACTGCTCCTCCTTCGAATGCCTGGACGGCGAATACATCCGCTTCTGCATCATGCACCCCGAAGACAACACCCGACTCCTCAATATTCTGGAATCTCTTTAATTGCTATAGTTAAAACCAGATACCAGCGGAGCGGAAAATATTTTGTCTGGGGTGCATTTGCAGGAGTCTTAGATATTCTTAGTTTTCAGAAATCTGCGTTATGAGCTGGCTGCATCACTGTCTGAGCGAAGTTTGCAACGGAGCGAGTTTGACAAGACGGCTCATGCTTTTAGCAGATTTATGGAAACTTAGAATATCTTAGGCTCCGAAACCGCACCCCAGACAAAATATTTTCCGCTCCGCGTCCCTCTTGAACATAAAAAGAGCCAGAAACTCCCCTTTTCCGAAGTTTCTGGCCTTTTTTATCAGTTTTTAAAGCTATGGATCGGTGCCGGAATCCTTCCGCCACGCTGCACAAACGCATCACAGGAGAACTGGTTCACCGGCATGATCGGTGCATAACCAAGCAGTCCACCGAACTCAACCACTTCGCCAACCCCCTTACCAATTACCGGGATCAGACGAACCGCCGTAGTCTTCTGGTTCACCATACCAATTGCAGACTCATCCGCAATAATACCCGCAATCGTAGAAGCCTTCGTATCTCCGGGAATTGCAATCATATCAAGACCTACAGAACATACACAAGTCATAGCTTCCAGCTTCTCGAGAGTCAGTGCCCCTGCATTCACCGCATCAATCATACCCTGATCCTCGCTGACCGGAATAAATGCACCACTCAAACCACCAACTGCTGTAGAAGCCATAACTCCGCCCTTCTTAACCTGGTCATTTAACAGAGCAAGCGCAGCTGTTGTGCCCGGTGCACCTGCATGCTCCAGACCAATCTCCTCAAGGATCTCAGCAACACTGTCACCAATTGCAGGAGTAGGAGCCAGAGACAGATCCACGATGCCAAACTTAACACCAAGACGTCTGGAAGCCTCCTGTGCTACCAGCTGACCAACACGTGTTACCTTGAAGGCAGTACGCTTGATCATCTCACAAAGAGTTTCAAAATCCTTACCTCTTACCTGTTCCAGCGCAGTCTTAACAACGCCAGGTCCGCTGACACCAACGTTGATGATAGTGTCTGCTTCTGTCACACCATGGAAAGCACCTGCCATAAACGGGTTATCATCCGGTGCATTACAGAATACAACCAGCTTCGCACATCCCAGGGAATCCTGATCTTTGGTAGCTTTCGCTGTTTCCAGAACGATCTCACCCATCAGCTTAACAGCATCCATATTGATACCTGTACGTGTAGATCCAACATTTACAGAACTGCAGACACGCTCTGTCTTCGCCATAGCCTGTGGGATAGATTCGATCAGAAGTCTCTCAGCAGGAGTCATTCCCTTGCTTACCAGTGCAGAATAACCGCCGATAAAGTTTACGCCTACCACCTTGGCAGCCTTATCCAGAGTTTCTGCAATAGTTACAAAATCTTCCTTTGTCTTACATGCAGCTCCGCCAATCAATGCGATCGGAGTTACGGAAATTCTTTTATTTACGATCGGAATTCCATATTCACCGGAAATAGCCTCACCTGTAGATACCAGATCCTTTGCACAGGTTGTGATCTTTTTATAGATTTTCTCATTTAAAACAGCAAGATCACTGTCAATACAGTCCAGAAGGCTGATACCCATAGTAATGGTACGCACATCCAGATTCTCCTGCTCGATCATTTTATTCGTTTCATTTACTTCAAAAATATTGATCATTTTGTTTTTCTCCCTTGTATGTTCTCTCAGCATTTTTCAGGCAATCTGATACAGGAAAGTCCCTCAGTGGCTTACCTGCTTAGATTTTCTCAGATTCTGTGCATTACATTGAAGATATCTTCATGCTGGCAGCGGATCACTACACCGATCTTATCTCCAAGGGCTTCCAGTTCTTTGGCAAGAACTCCGTTGTCTTTCTCACATTTGCTGGCATCTGTTACCATCATCATGTTGAAATATCCCTGTACGATGGTCTGGGAGATATCAAGAATGTTTACATTATTGTCTGCAAGATAAGTACAAACCTTTGCAATAATTCCTACGGTATCGTTTCCTACTACTGTGATGATTGTCTTTTTCATAAGTTCTTTGTCCTTTCTACACTGTAATTACTTCTGATATGCAATCCCTCTGTGCCACCTGAATTCTGAAATCACGCGACTTATAAGGGTTGTCACCTAAGGTTACTTCTGAACAGACGGTTTCATATGCCAGTTCCTCATAATTATTTTCCCTGCTCAGATGTCCAAGGAAAATCCCTTTCATATTGTCATGTAGCAGCCTGCATAAAAGCCTGCCTGCATTCTCATTGGAAAGATGTCCCCTGTCTCCAAGGATTCTCTGTTTCAGATAATAGGGATATTTTCCAACCTGCAGCATACGGATGTCATGATTTGCTTCCAGAAGAAGCGCATCCAGATTCTGCAGATTACCGACTATGTACTCATTATATTTTCCAAGGTCTGTAGCAATCCCCACAGAATGCTCTCCACACTCTACCCGGTATCCTACGGGCTGTGCAGCATCATGAGGGATCGTAAAAGGATTCACTGTCAGATCATTAATCTCAAAAGGCTCATCTTCATGTATCTCACGAAAAATCCCTTCCGGCATTTTTCCAAGATTCATGTGAGATAAAGCTTCCACAGTTCCTTCTGTCGCATAAACCGGTATCTGATGTTTCCTTGCGATCACGCCCAGACCTTTGATATGATCCGAATGTTCATGTGTAATCAAGATACCATCAATATCTTTTCCTGTCAATTCCAGAGAATTCAATCCCTGTTCTACTCTTTTTCCGCTGATGCCTACATCCACCAGAAGATGGGTATTATCTGAGCCCACATAAATACAGTTTCCGCTGCTTCCGCTGGCAATGCTACAAAGTCTCATATTTTCTGATTCCTTCCTCAATCTGCCGTCTGGTCTGTGCAAAATCTCCGTTATTTACCACGACATAGTCTGCATTTTCCCGAAAAAAAGTCTCCGGTGCCTGACTGGCAATGATACTGACTGATTTCTCTCTTGTATAACTGCGGTTCTCCATCAGTCTCCTGATACGAATCTCTTCATCCGTATGAATATACCATATCGTATCGCAAAACTCCTGATAATGATCTTCCAGAAGGAGTGCAGCTTCCACCACACATATCTTCTGTCCCTGCTGTTTCTTTACAGCTAACTGCTCTCTGATGTACTGTTTCACAGCAGGATGGATGATCTGGTTTAATTTCTCCAGAAGCTCTGGATGTGAAAATACTACATCCGAAACCTGTCTGCGGTCAATAGTTTTATCATTTTTTATGATTTGTCTTCCAAATAGTGCAATCACCGGTTCATAACAGGACTGCCCCGGCTCCATCACCAGATGCCCGATCTCATCTGCTTTCATCACATATGCCTGATACTTTTCTTCAAGAAAATCAAGCACTGTACTTTTTCCGGCACCCACTCCGCCGGTAATTCCTATTGTTATCATCATCACTTCGCCTCATACCAGTTATTACCCTGATGCATATCGACTTCCAGTTCTACGGAAAGCTTTGCGGCACCTTTCATCTCTTCTTCAAGAATAGCAGAAACCTGCGGGATTTCCTCTTTACAGGTCTCTATCAGAAGTTCATCGTGTACCTGAAGTACAAGACGGGATTTAAGATTCTCATCCTTTAATCGTCTGTACACACGGTTCATTGCAATTTTAATGATATCCGCCGCAGTTCCCTGTATTGGAGAGTTCATGGCTACTCGCTCCCCAAAAGACCTCTGCATAAAATTACCGGATTTCAGTTCCGGGATCGGCCTGCGTCTGCCAAACATGGTAGTCACATATCCTTTTTCTTTTCCCTCTTCCACCAGTCCGTCAAGAAATCCTTTGATCTTTGGATACGTTTCAAAATATCTTTCAATATATTCGGCTGCTTCTTTTCGTGTGATACTTAAATCCTGACTGAGTCCAAAGGAACTGATCCCATAAACGATTCCAAAATTTACTGCCTTGGCATTTCTCCTCTGCAGATCTGTCACCTCATCAAAGGGCACATGGAATACCTCTGATGCTGTATGTCTGTGGATATCCTGGGCTTCTTTATATGCCTGGATCAGTTTCTCATCCCCTGACATATGTGCCAGAACGCGAAGCTCGATCTGGGAATAATCCGCATCCAGAAATACATATCCCTCTTCCGGAACAAATACCTTACGGATCAGTCTTCCAAGCTCCATTCTTACAGGGATATTCTGAAGATTCGGCTCTGTGCTGCTGATCCTTCCTGTTGCTGTAATTGTCTGGTTAAAAGTAGAATGAATCCTGCCGTCCTCTGCGATCTCACCAACAAGCCCGTCTGCATAAGTAGATTTCAGTTTCGCAAGCTGACGGTACTCCAGAATATCCTTTACAATGGGATACTCCGGTGCAAGCTTTTCCAGAATATCTGCCGCTGTGGAATAACCTGTCTTTGTTTTCTTTCCGCCCTTAAGGCCAAGCTTTTCAAACAGGATCACTCCCATCTGTTTCGGAGAATTGATATTAAACTCTTCCCCTGCCTGCTGCCAGATCTGCTTCTCCAGTTCTCCAATACGTACACTTAGTTTCTCACCGTAGCTTTTCAGTTCTTCACTCTTCACGCTGATTCCCCATTTTTCCATGGAATCAAGAGTAAAGATCAGCGGAAGCTCAATCTGTGTATATACATTCCACATATCTGTATCACGCAGTGCTTCACACATGGGTTTCCGGCAGGCAAGTGCTGTATAGGCCATGTAGCAGGCCCATGCTGCAAGCCCCTCTGCACTCTCCTCCCATGCTTTTTCCACTGTTTTCTTTCCAAGAAGTTCCTCTCTTGCAGGCAGGATACGACCATTCAGATATTCCTTTGCCATATCATCGTAAGTATAGGAGGATTTCAGAGGATTCAGCAGATATGCAGCCACACCTGCATCAAATACAGCCATCGGATCATCAGATTTTATATGCTTGAGTAATGCCTTTACATCCAATGCACATACACATTTTTTATCATATTTCAGAGTACCGTCTGTATTGACATCAGATATCTCATTTTCCGGATCCTTCTTCACATCATCTGTATTAGATTTCATAATGTTCTCTGTGTTGGATTCAGATACTTTATGAAGGAGCCCTTCCAATTTTCCGCAGAGATAACCTTCTGTGATCATCCCCTCTGCAGGAATATAATAAATTTCCTCTTCATTCAGCGCAAGTCCTGCACCAAATACTCTGCCATTCTCTGTAACCAGAGAAACACCCGCTGTCTTTCCTGCTTCCGCTTTCGCAAACAGCGCTTCACAGCCTGCCAGGTCTGCACATGTGAAAAACTCCTGTTCCAGCGTATCTTCCTGTACTGCCGCAGAGTCAAAACGGTTAAGCAGATTCTTAAATTCCAGCTGTCTGCAGAGAAGGAAAGCTTCTTTTGTATAAAGATTTCCCAGTTTTGCCTTTTCATACGAAAACTCTATGGGACTGTCCGTACAGATCGTAGCCAGAGCCTTGCTCATCTGCGCCATATCATAATGTTCTCTCATTGATTCCCTGGCTCTGTTTGGCTTCAGCTCTTCCAAATGTTCATGAGCATTCTCAATACTTCCATACTCCACAATAATCTTTGTGGCAGTCTTCTCACCTACTCCCGGGATTCCCGGAATATTGTCAGCACTGTCACCCATCAGCGCCTTTAACTCAATGATCTGGGGAGGTGTCACCTGATATTTCTCGATCACCTGCTGTGCATGATAATCCTCTATGGTGGTCTTGCCCCTTACAGTCTTTGGCAAACGGATCATAACCTTATCTGTCGCAAGCTGAAGCAGATCTCTGTCACCGGAAAGGATTGTCGCATCCATTCCTGCCGCTTCGCTTTTCCTGGCCAGAGTTCCCAGAATATCATCCGCTTCGTAGCCTTCTTTTGTCACAACATTCACACCCATTGCAGTAAGCATTTCTTTAATCAGCGGTACCTGCTCTCTCAGTTCTTCAGGCATGGGTTTACGTGTTCCCTTGTATGCTTCAAACATCTTATGGCGGAAAGTCGGTGCCTTCAGGTCAAATGCCACTGTCAGATACTGAGGCTTCTCTTCCTCGATCGTCCGAAGAAGGATATTCAGGAAACCATATACTGCCCCTGTGTGTTTTCCTTCTGAATTTGTAAGATCCGGCAGACCATAAAAAGCTCTGTTCAGAATACTGTGTCCGTCAATCAGTAATATTTTTTCGCTCATAAAATCCTCCAGTGTCTTTATAGAATGTAATTTGTCTCCATCATTACAAAAATCAATATTGCCGCAATCGTAGCGATCAAAAGGCATATACTTACTCCAAACATCAGCCAACTGGCTTTCTTCTTGCGGATATATCTTCTGGATTTCCGGATATCCTGTTCCAGCAGTTTTTTGAAATCCAGAACCGAATCGCTGCTGTCATCATCAAGCTGCTGTGTTACCTCATGTACAATAAAATATGTTTCCAGTTCATCATAACAGGAAGAACAATTCTGTACATGATCGAGAAACTCTTCCAGTTCATTTAGTGGAAGATCATGTTTAATATAACTACTCACCATTCCTTCTGCAGTTCGGCAATCCATCTTCATTCCCTTCTTTCTTCCAAAAAACATCCAGGATGCTGCGTTCACTATTACGAATTATAACCGAACCGGAGTTAATTGGCAAGGAAAAGCAGCAGAAGCTCAAATCGCCTCTGCTGCTTTCATTGCTGTTCACTCAGTTTTCAGTGACATAACCAAATTTCCGGATTGCCTGCGGCAATGGACTTTTGGCTTGTATATCTTGAGAAAATATCACTTCTGCAGATTCACTTTCCCAGAAGATGTATCTGCATCAGCTTCTGTACTGTTTTCGGATTCTGCATTGTTCTCAGACTTTGTATTACTTTCAGATTCTGCCACTACAGTGGGAACCTGTACAGGTGCATTCAGGATCTTCATAAATTCCTCACCTGTAATTGTCTCATGCTCATACAGATATTTTGCAAGTTCATGGAGCTTTCCGATATTGTCCTGAAGGATTTTCAGTGCTTTCTGGTGTTCCATCCTGACAAGCTCCACAACCTTCTTATCCAGAAGAGTCTGTGTCTCAAAAGAACAGCTTAAGCTGGAGTCTCCGCCCAGATACTGATTTGTCACATTCTCCATGGCAACCATATCGAAGTCTTCACTCATACCATATCTAGAGATCATTGCTCTTGCAAGCTTAGTCGCCTGTTCGATATCATTGGATGCTCCGGTTGTAATAGAGTGGAAGATCAGTTCCTCAGCGGCACGACCGCCTGTAAAGGTCGCTATCTTATTTGCAAGTTCTTCCTTTGTCATCAGATAATGATCTCCGTCATCTACCTGCATGGTATATCCGAGTGCTCCTGATGTACGCGGAATAATAGTGATCTTGTGGACCGGTGCAGATTCGGTCTGCTTTGCTGCAACCAGCGCATGTCCGATTTCATGATAAGCAACTATCAGTTTTTCTTTATTGGAAAGAACTCTGTTCTTCTTCTGATATCCTGCGATAACTACCTCGATACTCTCCTCAAAATCTGCCTGGGTGGCAAATTTTCTGCCGTCACGTACTGCACGAAGTGCTGCTTCATTGACAATATTTGCAAGTTCTGCACCGGAAGCTCCGGCTGCAGCTTTCGCAATCTCATCAAAACGTACGGAATCTGCGATCTTAATCTTCTTTGCATGGACTTTAAGGATTTCCTCACGTCCTTTTAAATCCGGAAGTTCAACAGGAATACGTCTGTCAAAACGTCCGGGACGAAGAAGTGCGGGATCAAGGGAATCCGGTCTGTTGGTTGCCGCAAGGATCACAACACCTTTGGAGCCGTCAAAACCATCCATCTCTGTAAGCAGCTGGTTCAGAGTCTGCTCGCGCTCATCATTGCCGCCTGTAAATCCGGCACCATCACGTTTCTTGCCAATTGTGTCGATCTCATCGATAAATACAATACATGGAGCTTTCTCATTCGCCTGTTTGAAAAGATCACGCACCTTGGCAGCGCCCATACCAACAAACATTTCCACGAATTCAGAACCGGAAATGGAGAAGAACGGAACTTCCGCTTCACCGGCTACCGCTTTTGCAAGAAGTGTTTTACCTGTACCCGGAGGGCCTACAAGAAGGGCTCCTTTCGGCATAGATGCACCGATTTCTCTGTATTTCTGCGGGTTATGAAGATAATCTACGATTTCTGTCAGAAGATCCTTGGCTTCGTCCTCTCCCGCTACATCTGAGAATTTGATTCCCGTAGATGATTTCACATATACTTTCGCATTACTCTTTCCAAATGACATTGCCCCACCGGGACCTCCGCCCATGGAACTCATCATCTTCTTGCTGAGCCACCTTCCAAGAAGGATAAAGATGGCAATCGGCAGTACATATCCTGCGATCAGACTGATCCAGATAGATGTCTGCTGTGGTGCTGCTGCACCGAACTTGACATTTGCATCATGCAAACGGTCTACAAGGTCAGGATCATTCATCTTGACAGTTCTGAAATAACCCTCCTGTCCGTCACTCTCTGCTACATAATAAATATAATCATCCTGAATTTCTACTGTCTTAACGTAATCCTTCTCTACTCCTGTCAGGAAAGTACTGTAATCAGTCGTCTGTACCTTTCGTCCCTCAATTGCAGGAAGTAACAGCACATTCAGAAGAATGATAATAACTGCCGCAATGATATAATATACATAAAGCGGTTTTCTGCCAGGCTTTTTATTATCAAGGTTCATTGGCTTTTCCTCCATTTCGTTTTGTTATGATGTACCATATCACTTATTCATCTCTTTTTCAAGAAAAGCGAGATAAATTTCATAAAGATTTTAGAATTATCTGAACTGTTCAATACGGCAAATAAAAAAAAAGCGAGAACCTTCACAAACAAAGGCTTCGCTTACTTTTTAATGCCGGCAGTGGGACTTGAACCCACACGTGGTTGCCCACAACAGATTTTGAGTCTGCCTCGTCTGCCATTCCGACATGCCGGCATTGAAACGAGTATTATCATATCACGTTTTTGTCGAAATAGCAAGGGCATTTTTGAGTTTTTTTTAATATTTCACAAACCTCGTTTTAGAATACACATTGCTTGCCTTGATCAGTTTCTGATATCTGGCAAACAGCTTCTCAGGAAGTCTGATAGTTACGGTTTTGTTGACCGCAAAAGCTTTTTTTCCAACATAGTTCAGTGCTGTACTGTTGATCCTGATCACTTTGACTGCCGGGCACTGGTAAAAAGCTCTGGCATCTATATGTCTGACACTGGCAGGAAGTATAAAATTTCGCAGTTTCGTACACTGTGCAAATGCGTTGCTGCCAATTCTTTTTACTCTGCTGCCAAATCTTATGTTCCGCAGATTCGGGCACTGGCTGAACGCATATTTTCCAATCGTTGTTACATTATTTCCAAAAATAACATCTGTAATTTCTTTGTTCCCGCTGAAGGCATTCTTGTCAATTGTAGTTACTTTATAAACTTTATCATTGATCACAACTGTAGCCGGAATCTGTATCACATTATATTCCGCAGCAAGACCTGTAACGCTTACTTCTCTTTCATTTAAAATCTTATAGCCAATTCCACCTATCAGGTACTTATAGCTTCCACCCTGTTCAGTTAACGGAGCTGCATTGAACTGATATCTCACAGGTTGTACAATATCGTTTTTCTCCCATATACCTCCTGTATATTCTTCTCTCTGGAAAAAGACATATATATTGTATGCACGTTCCACCTTTGTATAAATACCCTTTGCAGAACCGATTTCCCATTTCCTGTGAATATCGCTTTCCTGCGGCTTGAGAGAAAGACTCCAGTATAATGGTGTCCATCTGACATCTCCCTCAACAGGATTCGTATTCTGCGTTCCGGCACCGGTCACATTAAATTTATAGTAAGTGTTGGGATAGAAAACCAGAGGTTTGTCAAGTCCTTCAACGACACTGTCATTTGGACTTACCCCTTTGCTTTCATCTGTGTCTGTTGAAGTTTCCTCTCCGGCTGCCAAGATGAAATTCTGTGTATCTGCTCCATCCTGAAATTCCGCTGCACCGGCCGTACTAACCGGAACTGCTGCCAGAACACCTGCCAGCACCATAGCTGCTATTTTTTTCATTACTCTCTCCTCCTCTTTTTCAGCAGTATATAAAATATATACAACTGTTCAGTCCTTTCTTATAGCAATAGTGAACTGTTAAATACTTACGACATTTGTGTTACTGTTCTGCTTACAATTTATATCTACATCTTGTATTTTACTTATTTTTCTGCTAAATGTCTACCTTGATTTTCTGCTAATCCTGTCGTATTTTTGTTACTGTTCACTCCGTTCTCAGTAACTTAGCCAAAATTCATTTCAGATTGCCTACGGCAATAGAATTTTGGCTTGTATGTCTCGGGATTTTGGCATATTCATGCCAAAACACCTCGCGGGATAGTGCTATGTGAATAGTAACGCATTTTTACTTCATCTGTATTCCACTTCTCATACGTGATATAATCCGCACCCATTTTCCTGAAAATGTCTACCATATCTTCATTCCGGCAAAGCCATACGGATATGCGGATTCCATTCTGATGAGCATTGTTGATATCATTCATACTGATATTTTTATACTCTGCACTTATGTCCAGATCATATTTCTTACACTGCTGTATCATAGAAGCATTCATGCGCACTGTACGGATCCACTGCATTTTTCCTGTAAATCCCATCTCACGCAGTTTACCAAGTGTTTCTATGCGAAAACAGATGAGTACCGGCTCTTTCTGTGATTCAGTCAGAAGCTGCATGAACAAATTCATGGCTTCTTCCGTACGAATTGACTTTATTTCAATCACCGGCGTCACAGAGTACTTATTGCAGCATGCAATATACTGTTCCAGTGTAGGAATAAGATTATCCGGATACTGCGAAGCATTTCTTCCATTTATAATCGGATACTGCTTTATCTCCTCATAAGTCATCTCTGAAATAAGCCTGTCCTCCCCGCACATCCGCAGCAAAGAATCATCATGAGAGACAACCAGAACTCCATCTGCGGTCTCTCTCACATCTGTCTCCACAAACTCCGCCCCATTGCGTCCTGCCATCTCAAAGGCAGGCACGGAATTCTCAGGTGCTTCTGTCTGTTCACCTCTGTGCAAAATATAATGAGTAACTCCATCCAGGGGTTTCCGGAACTTTTCCTCATCTTCCGGTGCAGGTGTGATTTTCGGAGTTGGCGTGACCGTTACCGTCGGCTCCGGGGTCACAGATGGTGCTGGTTCATCCGGCGTCAGTGTAGGCGTAATTTCCGGAGTTTCTGACGCTGCCGGCAGGACGATCACTTCTATCTCTGATACATACCTGTCAGTACCATAAGAAACACTGGTGATTTTGACATTTCCCGTCTTTTTTGCAGTAACTTTTCCTTTCTTTGATACAGTTGCCACCGTTTTATCAGAAGAAGTATAAGTCAGCCTTTTTCCATACTTCTGCGGCTCCAGAATAATTGTCTTTCCTGCCGTTACTTTCACCTGTTTTTTGTATTTCTTAAAAAGAACTGTTTCCGTTTTATTATAGACAAAAACCTCGCAGTTTACTTTCAGTCCACTCATCTGTGCTGTGATCGTTGCCTGTCCGGGCTTTAAACCATATATCCTGCCATTTATAACCTTTACACATTTTGAGTTACTGCTGGTCCATTTAAACTTCTTTGGACTCACTTTTGTATCATGATTCAGGATCTTTACTGTATAAGTGGCACCGGTCTTTACAACCACCTCAGATTTATGCACTCGATATTCGTCTGCTGCATAAGTATTATCTGCCACAGATATTATACTGGTAAAACCTGTAATTATAAGCACAATAGCAAATATGACAGACCTTACAGTCTGCATGCCTGTTCTTTTGTCTCTGTATTCTTTTTTCTTATCTCCCATTATTCTATCTCTCATCTCTCATATGCCATTCCTGATCTGCTGCTTTTATTTCCGGTATGTTCTTAAACACTTCACAATTCTGATCACATTCGTCTCTGATGCAGGGACAGACCATCTTTACTTTTTTAAAATGTCCGGGAACACCCTCATATTGTACACTCCACAGACCATTGTAATGCAGCTGTTTACACATTCCTGTTTCATATTCATATTTAATCATACGTCTACCTCCGAACAGACAAAATTTTTACAGTACATTCTTCTGAAATCACTGTTTCTCCATGCAAAACGAAAGGCACTAACCTTCCAGCATCATGCACAGATCAGTACCTTTCTTTTTGTGTGTTTTTATGTCCTATCTGCCCCGTCAATACCACAGAACAGTAAATTACAGAATAATCACAACATTATTCCATATCTTCCAGTAATTTCTCATAAATCGGGAAGCAGTCAAATGTTGCGAAATAATCCTTCGGTGTCTCGGCACGGCGGATCATCTCGAAACTTCCATCTTCATGGAGAAGGATCTCAGAAGATTTCAGTTTACCATTGTAGTTATATCCCATGGCAAAACCATGAGCTCCTGTATCATGGATCACAAGAAGATCTCCCATATCAACCTTCGGAAGATAGCGGTCAATTGCAAACTTATCATTGTTTTCGCAGAGAGAACCTGTCACATCATACATATGATCACATGGCTGGTCTTCTTTTCCCATAACAGTGATATGATGGTATGCGCCATACATTGCCGGACGCATCAGGTTTACAGCACACGCATCCACACCAATATATTCTTTATGAGTATGCTTCTCATGGATTGCCTTAGTTACCAGGCAGCCATACGGTCCCATCATGAAACGTCCCATCTCTGTATAGATTGCAACATCACCCATTCCGGCCGGAACAAGTACTTCTTCATATACTTTGCGGACACCATCACCGATCTCTCTGATATCATTCGGAGTCTGATCTGGTTTGTAAGCGATTCCAACACCACCGGAAAGGTTGATAAACTTCACATGAGCGCCTGTCTCTTTCTGAAGTTTCACTGCCATTTCAAACATCTCTTTCGCCAGCATCGGATAATACTCATTTGTCACAGTATTGCTTGCAAGGAATGCATGGATACCGAATTCCTCGGCACCTTTTTCCTTCAGGATCTTGAATGCTTCAAAAATCTGCTCTGTTGTCATACCATATTTGGCATCTCCGGGGTTGTCCATAATATCATTGCTGATCTTAAACACTCCGCCCGGATTATAACGGCAGCTGATCACCTTCGGAATATATCCTACAGCTCTTTCTACACTCTCGATATGTGTGATATCATCAAGATTGATGATTCCGCCGATTTCATTTGCATATTTGAATTCTTCTTCCGGTGTATCATTGGAAGAAAACATGATATCTCCCTCTTTGCATCCGATTGCTTTGGACATCATCAGCTCTGTCATGGAAGAACAGTCACAGCCACAGCCATACTCCTGAAGAATCTGGATCAGGAACGGATTTGGCGTTGCCTTTACAGCAAAGAATTCTTTGAAGCCCTTATTCCATGCAAATGCCTCTTTCACTGCCTTTGCATTCTCGCGGATACCTTTTTCATCATAAAGATGGAAAGGTGTGGGAAACTGTGCGGTGATTTCCTGGAGTTTGTCCAGGGTGACAAATGGTACTTTTTTCATAATAATCTTTTCTCCTCTTACTTCTTGTGTATATGTGTATATAAATGATCCTGACAGTACTCGTAGTTTCCGTTACATTTGGAACAGAAACGGAATTCCAGATTCGGATCATCTTTCTCTGTACGACCACAGACTGCACATTTGTGCTTTGTCACTTCCCCTGACTTGCTGCCACCCGGGAAGGGAACGGTCTTACTTTCTCCCATTGCTCTCTTAAACTGGTTTCTGCGATGGATTTCCTTCGGATTGTATCGGTTAAGATTTCTTGTACCAAGGAAGAAAATGATAAAGTTCAGTAAGGATGCGATGATTGGCAGTGCCATAAACCATGCTCCTCCCATAAAATATCTGACAATATCATATACCACAAGAGCAGCATATACAATCGCCATCCACTTCATCTTGATCGGGATTACAAAGTACAGTAAAACCTTCATATCCGGATATGTCAGCGCATATGCCAGAAAAATAGATAAACTGATATAATACGTTGAAAACTGTGATCCATTCAGATAAGCATCTAACACTCCACCTGTGATAAAATACAAAATAAACGCAGAAATTACTGTAAAAATCATTCCAGATAAAATATATACAGTAAATCTGAATGATCCCCATGTACGTTCCAGCGATGCACTGATCGGATAATAAAAGAACAATATCGCAATCACAAACCATAAAGCAGATGACGTACTCGGCGGATAAATAATCCATGTAACAAGTCTCCATATCTGACCATGCAGGATTTCAGAGACATTCAAACTCAACATGGAAAGAGCCCCCGGATTAATATACATCAATGCATATCCCAGTACATAACTTACAATAATATAAATCGTAAGATTCTCAATCCCGCGATTTCCAAATTTTCGTTCCAGTTTGTCAATAAATTTCATAAATCTCCTTTTCTCACAAAATGCTATTCGTTCTTTCGTTACAGCGGATATCCACAATCTGCTTTCTCTGCGTAATTCTGCACCGAATAACTGCTTCTCAGTTCAGCTGCAAAATCAGAAAAACTTCTTCCTGGAAAGAAATATCGCTGCAATGATACTTGCCACTACAGAAAGGATGATAACGATAAGAAATCCCCATGGTGTCCTGGAAAACGGCATTCCTGCAGCACTCAGGTTCATACCATACGCACTGAAAACAATAGTCGGAATACTCATAACAATGGTAATAACAGCCAGAACCTTCATGACAATGTTCAGGTTATTGGAAATAACTGACGCAAAAGTTCCCATCATACTGCTGAGGATACCACTGTAAATATTAGCCATCTCAATGGCCTGCTTGTTCTCAATGATAACATCCTCCAGAAGCTCTGTATCCTCCGGATATTTCTTGATACTCTCCACCTTCAGAAGTTTCTCCAGAACCATCTCATTGGAACGCAGAGATGTGGTAAAGTATACCAGTGATTTCTCCAGTTCCAGAAGTTCCATCAATTCCTGATTTCTTGTAGACAGATGAAGTTTCTCCTCAATCTGCTCGCTCTTCTTATCTATAATACGCAGATATCTCAGATACATGCTGGCATTACGGTACAAAATCTGCAGAATAAATCTGGTTTTCATATAGGTAAAAAAGTTTCTTACCCTGCCTTCCATAAATCTTGTCAGAACCTGTGTGTCTTCCAGACATACAGTAAAGATCATCTTCTGAGTCACGATAATACCAAGAGGAATGGTCACATACCAGTCCTTCTCGTTACGTTCTTCAATCGCAGGTACATCTGCAAGGATAAGGGTATAATTGTCCTCCACTTCTATACGGGAACGCTCTTCCTCATCCAAAGGTGCGCGCAAATCGTCCACCTCTATCCCAAACTGCTCGGAAATTTCAAAAATTTCTGTTGCCGTAGGATTCGTCAGCGCAATCCAACAGCCCTCCTGTGGTTCCTGTATTTCATGGATAGCGCCATCGATTGTCTTAAAAATCCTTACCACGATCCACACTTCCCTTCTTTTTCTCGATTTCCCCTCAATAGATTGTTACTGTTTACTCTGTTCTCAGTAACAATAAATCTGCAACTATTCAGAGTTTCTGCAAGAGATTACTGAACAGTTACGTTTACTCTTTATTTTCACAAAGACTCAAACATCATTATAATTTGAACATGAATTTTTGTCAATTCCAATGCTTTCGGTTTACAAAACTTTTACACTTCGCTATAATAAAGTAGTATTTATTTATAAAAGTCCCGTAAGGTGGGGCGTACAGATTGCGGGAATGATTTTCCAAACACGCTCTAACTACGGCAACTGAATTCAGGTGAAATATCCCGCAAAGTGGGGCGTGCAGATTATGGGAATGATTTTCCAGACACGCTCTAATACAATAACAGGAAAGGATACAAATCATATGAGCCAGTCATCATTTGGAAATAAATTTAAGGTAACCACCTGGGGAGAATCCCACGGAAAAGCTCTCGGAGCTGTGATAGACGGATGCCCGGCAGGCCTTCCTCTCTGTGAAGAGGACATTCAGAAATTCCTCGACAGAAGAAAACCCGGACAGAGCAGATACACCACCGCCCGTAAAGAGGGAGATCTGGTAGAAATCCTCTCAGGTGTCTTTGAGGGCAAAACCACCGGAACTCCAATTTCTCTGATGGTAAGAAATACAGATCAGCGCTCCAGAGACTACGGAAATATCGCATACTCCTATCGTCCCGGACATGCAGATTATACTTTTGACCAAAAATACGGATTCCGCGACTACAGAGGCGGCGGACGTTCTTCAGGGCGGGAAACCATCGGAAGAGTTGCAGCAGGTGCCATTGCTTCTAAAATATTAGGAGAACTTGGCATTTCAATCTGCACCTATACCAAATCTATCGGACCTGTTGAAATTGCTTCTTTTAATAAAGAAGAAATCCATCAGAATGCATTTTATATGCCGGACGCACAGGCAGCAGTGAAGGCCGGTGAATATCTGGAAGAATGTATGAAGAATCAGGACAGTGCAGGCGGCGTGATCGAATGTCGTATTACCGGAACACCTGCCGGACTTGGCGAGCCTGTCTTTGACAAGCTCAGTGCTCTTCTTGCCCACGCCCTGATGTCCATCGGTGCAGTCAAGGCTGTTGAAATCGGTGACGGCATTGCAGTGACTTCCTCAAACGGTTCCACTGACAATGATGGATTCACAGTCAAAGACGGTAAAATCATCAAAACCTCCAACCACGCAGGCGGAATCATGGGAGGAATCAGTGACGGCAGTGAAATCATACTTCGTGCCCATATCAAGCCAACCCCATCCATCAGCCAGCCGCAGCAGACCGTAACCAAAGATAAAGAACCTCTTTCTCTGGAAATCCATGGCCGACATGATCCGGTCATTGTCCCAAGAGCAGTGGTTGTGGTAGAATCTATGGCAGCAATCACACTGGCGGATGCGCTCTTTGTCAATATGAGTTCCCAGATGGATAAGGTTCGGGATTTTTATCGGAAATAATTCCAATTAATCCACGCAAAAATACCTTCACTTGAATTCTGAGCTAATCTCAGTTTCAAATGAAGGTATTTTATTATCTGCCTATATTGCTGATTCTATGTAACGAATCTGTTATTCTTCCGGAACCGGCCAGATTCTGATACAGTTTGGCTCTGTAATCTTAATCGGCTTGCCGTTCATCACAATAATATTCTTCTCATAATCCACTGTAAAAGTAGTCAGTGTATTACTTGCATGATTAGCCAGCACCAGATGCTTATCATCCGGTAAAAGTACCAGATCTTTCGGATATTCACCACTGATCGGAAGTGTAAACTTCCTTGTCAGCATACCAGTCTCCTCATCACGCTCAAACATGGAAACTGTATCCTCACCTGCTGTTGTACAGAAAAGATGCTTGCCATCATTTGCAAGAGAAAGACCGGACGCTGCATTATGTGTATCATGAACATCCTTCTTCGCACTTGTCTCAATCGTCTGGATCAGTTCAAACGCCGGAACCTTACCGCTTCCATCATATTTGTAAGCCCTGATCTCATTACTGAGTTCAAAGAGAATATAAGCAAACTTACCATCATCGCTAAAACGAATGATACGCGGGCCGCTCTCTCTCGGACATCTCAGGATGTCTACCAGTTCCAGCTTATTGCGCAATTTGTTGACACGGTAAATCTTCACCTGATCAATTCCGTTATCTACTGCACAGAGATATTTATTATCCGGAGTCGGACGAACACAGTTCACATGGGGACGGAAGTTACGCTCTGCAACACTTCCGAGTCCTGTATGGAATACGCCATCCATCAGGCTTCCAAGTCTGCCGTCCTTATGAGTATGTACAACAGTCACCTTACCGTCATGATATCCGGCAACATAAAGATACTTACCGTCAACATCTGTAGAAAGGAAACAGCCTCTCATTCCATCAATATTTACACTGTTGATACGTGACAGATCACCATTTTTATCACGTTTAAATACTGCAACACCCTCATCCTCGATAGAATAAAGATACTTACCATTCTTTGAAACAGCCATGTGGGATGCATTACTTACTTCAACACTGCTGCGTTCTGTAAGAGTGCCATTCTCAACATCAACATCATAAACATGGATTCCCTGTCTGGAAGAGCCGTGTGTATAAGAGCCCACATAAGCTACATATTTCTTTTCACTCATAATGCTTTTTTCCTCCTGCTGTCCTGAAGTTTATTTATCATCGCTCACTCTGTTCCCGTCTGCTGTCAGCGAGCAATAATATTTTCGTCCCGATATTGCCGGACGATGTCATACGATAAGGTGATTATAGCACATTTCCCTAATCAGAACAAGATTACGGAACTCAGTTTTATGTATTTTTTCCAGTTCATGGGTTACTGTCGTTACTATTCACATACAAGCCAAAATTCTATTGCCGCAGGCAATCTGGAATGAATTTTGGCTAAGTTCTATACCGGATAAGCGCTCTGCTGTTTATTTGGTAAAATAATTTCTGACAGCTTCCAGTGTCTGGTCTATAATCTCATCTGTATGGGCAACAGATAAAAACATTGCCTCAAACTGTGACGGAGCCATATGGATTCCCTGCGCAAGCATTCCCTTGAAATATTCAGAGAAAGCTTTTGTATCTGAAGATTTGGCTGATGTATAATCCACAACCTCCTGCTCTGTAAAGAACAGGCTTCCCAGGGAAGATACGTGATTGATATGGTAAGGCAGATTTTTCTCTGCCAGGATTTTCTCCATACCGCCATAGAGACGTTTTCCTTTTTCCTCCAGATCTTTATAGATTTCCTGGTGTTCATAGAGATATTTTAACTGTGTCAGTCCTGCTGCCATTGCAATAGGATTTCCGCTTAAGGTACCGGCCTGGTAAACCTTTCCCACAGGGGAAACCAGTTCCATAATCTCTCTGCGTCCGCCGTATGCGCCTACCGGCATACCTGCACCGATGATCTTACCATAGGTAACCAGATCAGGGGTCACGCCAAAATATTCTGCAGCACCGCCAAAAGCCAGACGGAAACCAGTGATAACCTCGTCAAAGATCAGAAGGGCGCCGTACTCATCGCAGAGCTTTCTCAGACCTTCCAGGAACCCCTTTTTCGGGGGAACCACACCCATATTGGCGCCTACAGCTTCCACGATAACAGCAGCAGTCTGTCCGTCAGCCTGCTCCATCAGTGCACGTACACTGTCCAGATCATTATAAACAGCAGTCATGGTATCCTCTGTGCATCCCTTAGGCACACCGGCACTGTCCGGAACACCGCTTGTCATCACACCGGAGCCTGCACTTACCAGCATGGCATCACTGTGTCCATGATAGCATCCTGCAAATTTAATGATCTTATTCTTTCCTGTAAATCCTCTGGCAACACGGACTGCACTCATAACAGCCTCTGTACCGGAATTTACCATACGCACCATATCCACATGTGGAATATGGTCACAGATGAATTCAGCCATCTCCACTTCAATTGCAGTTGCACATCCGAAGCTGAGGCCCTTTTCACATGCCTTCAGTACACTTTCTTTTACTTCCGGAAAATTATGGCCCAGAATCATAGGTCCCCAGGAATCGATATAATCCACATATTCTTTTCCATCAACATCATAAATATGGCATCCGTCTGCGCGGTCGATAAATCTCGGTGCAATACCGATTGCGCCATAGGCACGTACAGGACTGTTTACTCCTCCCGGAATCACCTTTACCGCTCTGTCAAATAATTCTTCTGATAAACCCATCAGCCGATTCTCCCTTCATCCATGCATTTTGCAAGTTCTTTTGCATAATAAGTAAGATAGATCTGGGCACCTGCACGGTATGCACTGACTGCCATCTCACACATAATACGTTCTTCATCGATCCATCCCATCTTTGCAGCTGCTTTCACCATTGCATATTCACCGCTTACACTGTATGTTGCAACCGGCACATTTACAGCCTTTGATACCTCAGAGACCATATCCAGATAAGACATGGCAGGTTTTACCATAATGATATCTGCGCCCTCTTCCACATCCGTAAGAGCTTCCTTCATTCCTTCTCTTCTGTTATGGAAATCCATCTGGTAGCTCTTTCTGTCACCAAAAGACGGTGCAGAACCTGCTGCATCACGGAATGGTCCGTAGAAAGCAGATGCATATTTTACTGCATAGGACATGATCGGTGCTCCATAATGTCCGTTCGCATCAAGAGCCTCACGGATAGCACGTACACGTCCGTCCATCATATCAGAGGGAGCTACCATATCTGCGCCTGCCTCTACATGGGAAACAGCTGTCTTAGCCAGTAATTCCAGTGTTGCATCATTATTTACATCATGACCGCAGAGCACTCCGCAGTGTCCGTGTGAAGTGTACTCACACATACATACATCTGTGATATAGTACATGTCCGGGAACTGTTTCTTTGCTTCTCTCAGGGCCTTCTGTACGATTCCGTTGGGGTCGTACGCACCGCTTCCCACCTCATCCTTATGATCCGGGATACCGAACAGCATAATGCTGTTTACTCCTGCATTCTGCAGACGTTCCAGTTCAAAAGGAAGACGGTCTACACTGTAGCGGAACTGTCCTTCCATAGAAGGGATCTCTTCTTCGATTCCTGTTCCCTCTTTTACAAATAAGGGATAGATAAGGGAAGACTTGTCCATTCTTGTCTCTCTTACCATTTTTCTTAAATTTTCACTGCCTCTTAATCTTCTTGGTCTCTGAATTAAATCCATGTCTTTTTGCTCCTTTTATCAACAATTCTCATAACTGTTCCATTTTTTGCAGAATAGTTATCAGTTTTCCTGTTTCATCTCTTCCACAAGCTCTATGAGACTTTCGATGGTAGCCTTCTTTGCCATGCAGGTCTGCATACCATAAGCATCTGCTGCAGCTTTGGTCTGTTTTCCGATACAGGCAGCTTTTACCTTCGTATAGTCCAGTCCCTTTGTGCCTTCCACAAAGCCCTTTACAGTGGATGCACTGGTAAATACTACACAGTCCACACTTCCTGTCTCCAGTTCTTTCTTCTCATCGATCAGTCTGCTCTTCTCATAACGAGTAGTGTAGGTTGCAATATCATCCACCTGTGCCCCTGTCTGCTCCAGCAGTTCTGTCAGCTTTTTATTTCCGGCTTCAGCTCTTGGGATCAGGATTTTTTCATTTCCCTGAAGTTCTTTTGCAAGCTCTGCTCCAAGAGTATCTCCGTCATACACACCTGGCACAAAATCAGCCAGCAGGTGATGCTCTTTCAGCTTTTTCTTCGTTCCTTCACCGATCACTGCGATCTTCGCCTGTCCCAGGCTGCGCACATCCATCTCTTTTCTGTCCATCTCGTCAAAAAAGATCTCCACACCTGCAGGGCTTGTAAAAATGATCCACTGATAAGTATCCAGTTTCTCAAATGCCTCATACAGTCTGCCATTATTCTCAACAGGTACTGTACAGATAGACGGCAGCTCCAGAACCTCGGCACCTTTCTGACGGAGAAGATCTGCTGTCTTTGAAATATGCTGTCTTGGTCTTGTGACCAGAACCTTCCAGCCTGCCAGAGGAAGCTTCTCATACCAGGCAAATTTGTCAGCCAGGGAGCAGACCTTACCCACAACAATAATGGCAGGTGTCTCTATCCCCTGTCTGTCCACCTCTTCCTTGAGGGTACCTACAGTAGCAACCACCCGCTTCTGTCCTGCTGTTGTTCCTTTCTGAAGAACTGCTGCCGGCACATTCGGATCCATTCCGCCTGCAAGAAGCCCTTTGCAGATATCCTCCAGTGCTGCAATTCCCATGAGAAACACCAGTGTTCCCTTTGTCCGGGTCAGTGCCTTAAAATCTATATCATACTCCTGCCCTGCGCGTTTATGTCCTGTAATAATATGTAAGGACGAACAGAAATCCCTGTGTGTCACAGGAATCCCATTGTAAGCAGGAACAGAGATGGGAGATGTCACTCCGGGCACGATCTCATAAGGGATTCCATTCTCAGAAAGAAGTTCCAGTTCCTCCCCGCCTCTTCCAAAGAGAAAGGGATCTCCACCTTTAAGCCTTACCACTTTATTTCCTTTTTCAGCTTCTTCCAGAAGAACCTTATTAATATCCTCCTGCACCATTGTATGGTGATTTGCTCTTTTACCTACATTAATCAGTCTGGCATGCTCCGGGATCTTTGCCAGAACCCCTTCGCCTACCAGACTGTCATATACTACCACATCTGCCTGCTGCAGAACCGCTGCGCCCTTTAATGTAAAAAGCCCGATATCACCCGGTCCCGCACCAACCAGCCAAACCTTGCCAGCTGCCATGTTACCTCTCCTTTTTGCGTCACAAGAATTTTCTTTTTATAAATTTTTTTATCTTCCCTCACAGTCAGATTTCAATTGCTTTGCAAGTGCAATTCCAAGCTTCTCTCCATCCTCTGCTGCACCTCTGATCTGACCTGTAAGCCACTTTCCTGTAGCTTCACTGTAATATAAACCGCGGATAAAGATCTCATCTCCGTCCACCTCTGCAAATGCAGCTACAGGCGAAGAACATCCTCCGTCCAGATATTTTACATATGCGCGCTCTGCAGTTCCTGCAATCCAGGCATCCCTGTCACAGTATCCGTCCAGATACCCATAATCCTCACCTTTGCGTCCCTGCACAGCCAGGATTCCCTGACCTGCTGAAGGAATCATCTCATCTGGTGTAAAATATCTGCTGATCCTGCTTTCCAGCCCCAGTCGTTTCAGACCTGCCGCTGCCAGGATCAGCCCGGAATACTCTCCTTCATCCAGCTTGCGAAGCCTTGTCTGCAGATTTCCACGGATACTCTTTACCTCCATCTCAGGATACAGCTTCTCTAACTGAAGAGTTCTCCTTAAGCTGGAACATCCCAGAGGTTTATCCGGATCCAGCTCCGCCACTCCCTCAGGAAGCACCAGTACATCTCTTGGATCCTCACGCTTTGAAAAGGCCAGAAGGGGAAGCTCTTTTGGAACCTCCATAGGCATATCCTTAAGACTGTGTACAGACAGATTGCTTTTACCATCTAGCAATGCCCTGTCCAGTTCTTTTACAAACAATCCTTTTCCGCCCACCTTATCCAGGGTACGGTCCAGAATAATATCTCCTGTTGTTTTCATAGTCAGGATATTTACTGTTATTTCAGAACCGGCATTTTTTTCACGGTTTTTCTGTTCTATGTAGCTTTTTACCATCTCACTCTGGAGAACGGCCAGCTTACTCTCTCTACTTCCAATGATCACCTCAGTCATCATTTCCCTCCTCATTCTCATCTTCCTGCGCAACCCTCTCCAGGGCATTCTGGATTTCTTCTCTTATCCTGCGCGCTTTTTTATGATCCAGACCGCTGGCTGTGATTCCCACCACCAGTCCATCCTCCATATAGATCCCGGGGAAATAAAAATCGCACTGTTCTCTGTCGCTGGCTACATTAACATAAACGCCTTCCTGCCTGCAGATCCTGTGGATCTCATCATTTAACTTTCTGTCATTTGTAGCTGCGATCACCATATATGCCATCGCAAAGTCTGTACGCTTCACCGGACGTGTGATCAACTCTACATAGCCGGCTTTGCCAAGCTCCATCATCTCCATGGTGACCTTCGGAGCAATGACTCTGATATTTCTGGTGAATGATAAAAGGGTTTTCACTCGACGGGTTGCAATGTTTCCGCCGCCTACAACCACGATATTCTTATCTGATAAGTCTATAAACATTGGAAAATACGGCTTATTCTTCATATATTTTCTCCAGTCCTGCCACACACTCAAGGAAAATCTCCTGATTCAGACTGTCACGCAGACCAAAGATCAGTTTATTTACTACTTTTCCTGCTGCCGTATCCACTGCATGGACCAGATTCTGCCTGTCATCCTCTTCCATAGGTGTTTTCTTTAATATCTTTGCAATCCTTAAATTCAGGTCATTGACTGCCTCATCTTTAATATCCTGAATTCTTGGGATCAGGTCTCTTCCATCCAGCCATTGGAAAAATTCATCCATCTGCTCTCTTACGATCGCACCTGCTGCCTCCAGATTTTCCTGAAGTTCTGCAGGAACTTCCTCTATACGGAAGCTGTCCATGTCATAAAGTGTGACCCCCTGGATCTTTCCAACAGATGGCTCTATATCTCTGGGAACTGCTAGATCGATCAGGATCAGGTCATCCTTTGTCCGGATTCCCTGGAATAATTCTTCTCTTAATGTGAAATTCGGACTTGCAGTTGCACTCACTACAAGGTCACAATGCGGCACATACTCCATTCTGTCACCGTAATTAATGCGCTTACAGCCCAGCGGAATATTCACAACTCCGCTTCTGTACTGACGGATGGTCACTGTCACATCTGCACCTGCCTCCTGCAAAGCCTGAGCAGCCACCTTCCCCATCTCACCGTTACCGATGACCATACAGGTCTTATCCCTGAGAGAATACCCTTTCTCTGCCAGAAATCCGATGGCCTGATGGATCACTGACGGATTTCCATGGGAAAAAGGAACCTCTGTCTTAATCCTCTTTCCTGCTGTGGCAGCCATTCTGAACAGAACCTCCAAAACACCATCTGCCGCAAAATTCTCTCTTGCCAGATTCAGGGCATCCTTCACCTGTGTAAGGATCTGATCCTCCCCTATGATCTGTGATTTCAGACCACTGGTAAGATAAAAAAGATGCTCAACTGCCTCCTGATCCTTACGCTCTACAAAATATTGTCTGTAAGAATCCTCAGTAATTCCCTTTATCCTGCAGAGGCAGTCATAAAGACAGACATCCACCTCATCATCCACACTTGCCCAGACCTCCAGGCGGTTACAGGTGGACAGGATCACACATCCATATATTCCATTTTGATTCTTTATTTTTTCCATTGCTTCACCGGCATTTTTCTTTGTAAATGCAAATTTCGCACGAATATCCACCGGTGCCATATTATGGTCAATTCCAATCATGGAAATACTCATAACTCTAACTCTCCTTCGTATTTCACCATTTCTCATTCATTTCATATCATAATCATTTCCTGTTAAGATGTCAATTGCAAACGCGGAAAAAGCTTCTTCTTTAAAGGATAACGTGACAAGACCTCATTACCGTTCGTTCTGCATCCGGTAATGAGGTCTGAATATTCTGTGTTCACTGTTTGTCTATTCTCATCAGCACCTTACATTTCTTTCTGTAACAGGCGATTCCATATTTTATGATTGTATGAATCCCTTCCTGCTCTAACGCCTCAGTATATCTGATATCTATAATCTGCTGAAGTGCTTTTTCGCACTCTTCCTGAAGATTTCCGTCATCTGCATATTTTACTTCGATCACAATTCCCACATCTTCATCTTCTATACGGATCAGAATATCCCCGAATCCGTCTCCTGATTCCCGATTTGACATTACTGACCAGTTCTCTTTGAATCCCAGAATACCAAGCAGCAATCCATGATAGAAATTTTCTTTCGTTGGTTTCTGCGCAAAGGTATCTCTTATGCTGATCGTTTTTTTCATATATTCTGTAAAAATCAACTCTACTTTTTCCGGATTTTTGTTCAGCAGTGCATCACATAAATCGCTGACTGTTTTTCCATCGTCCTTTACATTTTCTTTAAACATTTTCAGAATATGATTGGTGATAATATTTCGGATTTCTCTGTTGGGAATGACCAGATTATATCTGTTACCACTGGGTTCCCCTCTCTGTGTCAGATATCCGGTCATAAAAAGTGTGCTCCACAGATTGTCTATGGAAGAATATAATTCCTTATAGGTAAGCTCAAAATTAATTTCTTTCTGGACAATCCCTCCATTTACCAGCTGTTCCAGTTCCATTCTGGTCAGCTTCTGTGGTTTTCCCACACTGTCAATGAAATGGCTGATCACACTGTTTCCACTTGTATTCGCCCAGTAATTCTTCGGTTCCAGCCCGGGATCTGCCAGATGATCGCTGCAGAAATTGATCACATCCCATGGACAATAAACATCCACATTTCCAAACCGGTAGCCGTCATACCACTCTTTCACTGTCTCATAATATTTTTCCTGTCCATAATACCGGAGAAGTTCCCTTACTTCCGCATCTGTAAATCCAAATGTTTCATCAAAGCTCTTATCTGTAATGGAATAAGCCTTAAAGTTGTTAAGACCTGTAAAAATGCTTTCTTTTGCAATCCGCAGGCATCCTGTCAGCACTGCGAATTTCAGACTGCTGTTGGTTTTTAATGCATTCTCAAATAAATTGCGGATCAGAAATACCATTTCATCATAATAGCCATTTTCATTTGCCTTTGCCAGAGGTACGTCATATTCATCGATCAGAACAATTACTTTGCTGCCATAGTGCTTTTCCAGCAATTCTGTCAGCTCACGGATACTGTACACCAGAGAATCGTTTGTCATTTCTTTTTTCTTTAACTGTATCAGCAATTCGTGATCTGTCTCATCAAGCTCTGTGCTGTCTGAAAGTACGGATAGCCTGCGGGCTTCTTCATTGATTGTTTTTATGAGAAATCTGCGGGCTTCCTCATATGTGGCACCATTGATTCCCTTCAGACTGACAAAAACCACCGGAAATTTCCCCTGATATTTTTCACATAATTCCTGATTATCTGAAATCCTCAGCCCATCAAACAAAGTCTTATCTTTTCCAATCTCAAAAAAACTCTGGAGCATACTCATATTCAGGGATTTTCCAAAGCGTCTCGGACGGGTAAACAGGTTTACCTTTCCCCACTGGGTAAGCAATTGTCCAATTACATGTGACTTATCTACATAATAGAAATCTTCCCGACGCATCTTTTCAAAATTCTCAATTCCAATTGGAAGTTTTTTTAATCCTGCCATCTTATATCCCCTTCCATTTATAAAGCATACCTTCTTATTGTTATCCGTCTTATTACTGTTTATAATATCATGAATCCTATCGTAATTCCAGAAAATAATGCAACCTGTTACTATCGCAAGTGACAGTGGCAAACGAATTAAAATATGTAATAATATGATTGAGATACTTGCAGAAAATATTAACAGAAAGGGAAGGTGATGAAATTTATGAAGATATTGAAGAAAGCAGGAGGGGTTCTCCTTGTAATAATCGGAATATTCTTTTTTGTATCTGCTTTAAAGATGATCTTTGTGGATAACCCCAAAACAAAAGCAGCTCTGAAAGACGCAGTTTACGTTGATGCAGCAGATACGATCGACCCGGAAAACGATGGAAAAACCGTCATTGTATGCGGCACATTTGAGCTGACTGAACCGGCACATGATGATGAGCTTGGACTGGACTTTGACAGCATCCGCATTTCAAGTTCAAAACAGACAATGAAATTAACAAAATCTTCCTCCAAAAAGAAGGAGGCAATGACTGACGACGAAAAGAAATATGGCGTTCTGGAATGGAATTCATCTTTCAGCAGCATGCCGGTATCAGGTCAGGGGAAAATTGGAAATTATGCACTTTCGCAGGATTTTGTTGATGATATTATGCTTACCAAAACCTGGGAAGATTACGACAAGGCAGCATTATCATCTGCCGGTTATACATATGTACCGGATAACACCTATACACAGAAGCATTTTATAGAACCATCGAACCAGACGACACGTTCACATAAAGAATATGATGTTCGTTATTATTATTCTGCTGCTGATTTCGAAACAGGACAAACCGTAACTGCTATCGGCATACAGGACGGACAGACTCTCAAATCCGCACCCGGAATCACAGAGAATCTGATGAAAAATAAACTTGACCGCGATGAAGCGATCAAACAGGGCGGCACCCCAGGTGTAGGAGCCCAGATCTTTTCAGTTGTTTCCTCATTGCTGTTAATATTGGGAGGGTTCCTTCTTATTATATTATGAGAAATAAATCTATAGCAATCCTCTTAAATGCATTATTTACGAGGATTGCTATAAAAAGAGGATATTACTTTTCAATTCTAAGCATGCGATATCCAATGCCAATATGTGTCTGGATGTATTGCACTCCATTTTTCTCAGGCTCCAGTTTTTTTCGCAATGTTGCCATAAAAACTCTAAGAGAAGCAACGTCATTATCCGAACATCGTCCCCAAATCTGCTGGGTAATATAGGTATGTGTCAATACCTTTCCCACATTGCGGGACAAAAGGCAGAGCAGCTTATATTCTATAGGTGTCAGATGCAATTCCTCTCCCTTCAGATATGTACAGCCTGCCGTATAGTCTATCTTTAATCCACCATTCTCAAAAACAGAGCTTTCTATCTGCTCTCCGCTCTGCATAACCGCAAGTCTCCTCTGGGTGACACGGATACGCGCAAGTAATTCCTCAACAGAGAACGGTTTCGTAATATAATCATCTGCTCCTGCATCCAACGCCTCTATTTTATCTGTGTCCTCACTTCTGGCGCTGATCACAATAATCGGCATATTCGACCAGGTACGGATTTTTTTTATCACTTCTACCCCTTCCATATCAGGAAGCCCCAAATCCAGAAGAACAATATCCGGATTGTGGGACGAAGCTTCCAGAATAGCTGAAGATCCGTTTTCTGCAGCCAGATATTTATAGTCATGTGTTTTTAATGTAGTAACGATCAGATTGCGTATGGGTCTGTCATCTTCAACCACCAGAATTAATGTTTTATTCATTTAATGTCACCTCGCTTAAGGGTAAAGTAAAAGTAAAATTGCATCCATGAGGATCATGATCTGTCAAAACCAGGGTTCCTTCATGTGCTTCTATAATAGAGTGGCAAAGTGCCAGTCCAAGTCCAAGACTTCGTTGACTATCCGCAACTGTTGTTTTCCCTGTATAAAACATCTCAAAAATATGTGACTTCATTTCTTCCGGAATTCCCGGGCCATTATCTTCCACACTTATCTGCGCTTTCCCATCTGTTTTCGTTCCCCGAATACAGATCACAGAACCCGGTGGTGTATATTTTATTGCATTGTCAACTAAATTTACCAGAACCTGCATAATAAGACGTACATCCATACGTGCAAGAACAAGTTCTTCGCAGTCTGTCACAATTTTATAATCATCATGTTTCCGGCTGATATGCCGCAGGGATTCTGCAATCACCTCATCCAGAAGCTGGTCTGTAAATTTAAATTTCAGTCTTCCGTCATTCAGTCTGGTAATGGAAAGCAGATTCTCCACAACTCCGATCAGCCATTCAGAATCATCATAGATATCGCTATAAATCTGATGTTTTGTAGCTTCGTCCAGACGGTCACTATTGCCAAGCAGCATATCTGCATTACCGGAAATGGAGCAAAGCGGCGTACGAAGATCATGCGAAATCGCCCGAAGAAGATCTGCCCGCAGCTGTTCATTTTTGGCCATAACTGCATTTTTTTCTTTTTCTAATGCATTTTTCGCATTTTCCATTGCAAGCGCACATTCATTTATTACAGACAACAGGATGCTGTATTCAAAAGTGTCCAGTGTTTCTTTTTGCAATGGTATCCCGATCACACCGTAAACATTATCCCCGCTTCGGATTGCCAGATATAAACATTTAGCCTGAGGAAAATGGTGTGTGGACGCACCGGCATGCTGTCTGTTTTCACAGACCCATTTGGCTATCTGCTGCTCTTCTGGTATCAAAAAATCTTCTGTGTCCTCTTTTTCCCCGGAGAAAAGCTTTCCCTCTGATAAAGTTCCATTTTCTACTACATATGCTGTAATATTGCGGTTTAATAAACGGAGAAGCTGTGTACAGGTGACATCAAGAATCTCTGTTTCTCCTTTTGCCTTTTGCAGCAGACGGTCTGTATCGAACAGAATCTGTGCACGAAAGGCAAGCTGTGTAGACAGCTTTGCATGTGTTTTCAGCTTTGCTGCAAGTGCTCCCGTAAGTACGGATGAAATAAGCATTATGAAAAATGTCACCGGATAACCCACCGCATAGGTTTTGAAAGACATCCTTGGTTCTGTCAGAAAAAAACAAAATAAAAATACACTTAAGAAAGAGCCTGCCACACTGCAAAGATAGCCATCTGTCACAATCGAAGTAAGCAAAACCCCCAGAATATATATGGTTACAATGTTCGTGTCCGTAAAATTTAGTTTCTGAAACAACAGACCAATTAAAGTGCATACCGCAAATATAAATACCGTCAGAAAATAATCCTTTGCAGACGGTTTTTCCATAGACCATATGAATGACCGTTTCTGATGATTCACATTTTTTAAACTCATCCTGTCCCCCACCTTTTTTACTGTTTTGAAAATTATATCATGGGGCTGTGTTGTGGTCAAAAGTCTTTTTTACTATATGCGGAAGCACTTCTGAAGAGCTCTGTATTCTCCCAGCACCAGCAATTTACTATTCTCTTCCAAATACGTATCCGGAGAAATTGCAATATTAAATTCTCCTTCATTTTTTACTGCCAGAATATTAATATTGTAACGCTTTCTGATATCCAGTCCGCCTACAGTTTTTCCAGTCCATTCCTCCGGCACTTCTACCTCAAAAATCGCATGGGAAGCATCCACCTCCATATAATCAAGGATATGATCATCTGTGTAACGGATAGATGCCCATTTTGCAACCTGCTTTTCTGGATAAACCACCTTATCTGCACCATTGCGTAAAAGAAATTTTTCCTGAACATCACGTTCAGCTCTGGATATTACCAGTTTTGCTCCCAGTTCTTTCAGAAGGGAAGTTGTCTCAAGAGAATTCTGAAAGCTTCCTCCAATAGTCACAAAACAGATATCGTAGTTTCCAATTCCAAGGGATTGTAAAAATTCAGCATTGGTACTGTCCCCGATCTGGGCGTTAGTCACAAACGGAAGCACTTTGTCCACCCTTTCTTCCTTCCAGTCAACTGCCATAATTTCATGCCCAAGCTGATTCAGCTGCATGGCAATATGTCTTCCAAATCTTCCAAGTCCAATAATCAATACATTCTTCATGATATTACTTTTCTCCTTCTCATCCAACTGTGATTTTCTCCAGAGGAAGCTTTGCATTTCCCTTATTTCTTCCTGAGAATACTGCATAAATCAGGGTCAGGCCGCCTACGCGTCCCAGATACATCAGTATGATCAGCACAACTTGTGAAAAAACATGAAGTCCCGGTGTGACTCCCAAGGTCAGACCTACCGTGCCCACAGCTGAAGCTGCTTCATACAGACAATCCAAAAGGGGAAGACCTTCGTATACGCTGATTGCAACACCTCCACAAAAGAATAATGTAAAATAGAGCATAGCTATTGTGGCTGCATTTTTTATCACATGATACTCCAGTCTCCGTCCAAAAGCCCCTGCATTTTCCTGACTGCGAAAGGTTGCAATTGCATTCAGAATCAGTACCGTAAAAGTGGTTGTTTTCATTCCTCCTGCTGTAGAACCCGGCGAACCACCGATCAGCATTAACAGTATCATAACCGCTTTGGATGCCTCGCTCATCTCTGAAATGTCTATGGTATTAAAGCCGGCAGTTCTTGTAGTTACCGATTGAAACATGGCAGCTAACAGGCGTTCTCCTGCAGGCAGGTTTTTCAGATCACAGGCAAAGAAAAAAACTGCCGGAAAAATAATCAGACATACAGTAGTCATAAGAATAATCTTGCTTTGCATGCGGTAACGTTTAAAATTCATTTTATTCCTATAAATATCATCCCAGGTGAGAAAACCGATTCCTCCTGTGATGATCAGCAGCATAATTACCACATTTATAAGGATATTTCCGGAATAGCCCGTCAGAGACGGAAAGGCATTATCTACTGTTCCCAGAATGTCAAATCCTGCATTACAAAAAGCAGAAATAGAATGAAAGACTGCCATCCAGATTCCCTTTAAGCCATAATCTGATGCAAAAACCGGCAGCAATAACATAGCTCCTGCTGCTTCAATCAAAAGAGTCCCCTTTAAAATGAACCTTGTCAGTCTGACAATTCCTCCAACTTTAGGTGCTGAAATTGCATCCTGCATTGTACTTCTTTGCATGAGAGATATTTTTTTCCCTGAAAGAAGCGAAACCGCTGCCGCTACGGTTACTACTCCAAATCCACCTATTTGTATAAGCGCAAGAATAACCGTCTGTCCGAACACAGACCAGTAACTTCCGCTGTCCTTTACCACAAGTCCTGTAACGCATACTGCCGAAGTGGCTGTAAAAAGTGCCTCATGAAATGACGTCGGCACTTTCTCCAAAGAGGAAACCGGAAGCATCAGCAAAATACTTCCCAAAAGGATCACACCTGCAAATCCCAGAATAATCACCTGAAAAGACGTCAGGTGTTTTTTCTTACACATTTTTTCCGGCATAAATGATCATAACTCCTTACTAATGATTCTATAGCAATATCTTCATAATGCGTTTTATTATATACAATTGCTTTCAAAGATAGTATAAAAGTCTATGATTCCGTATTAAGATTGTATAAAGACAGTCAATACTTTTACACAAGACGTATCAGCATATGGCATAATCTTATTGATGTAGAACTGTCTGTTTATCATAGAAATCACCTTCATGGTTCCATGATACCCGCAATACCTGTTATTTTGCTACTTGTCTGATTCGATTAAACACACACTAATTCATCTGACATTTCTCTCTGAGAGTGTCATAAATTTTCTTTGTTTCTGATTCATCTGCGCCATTTACCACCAATATTTTTCCGCCCATATCCATAACTACATATGAGTGGCAGGATGCATGGGTGTAGCGGATATAATCTCCATAAATATCATTTCTGAAATTTCCCATACCATACTTCAGGTTTCCCATACCATTTGTTCTGCGATCATTCCCATTTTGAAATAAATTTTCTTTGTATGAGATACTGTCAATCTGCTCATAATCCACTGTATAATCACTCCATCCCTGTGCCTCAACAGTAAAATCATTATCATGGAAACTGATATCAATACCACCCCAGAACAAAGTCCATATAGTAAATATTACGACAAAAACTGATACGATTACATATATCACGATTGTCTTCTTGTTATACTGGATTTTTAATTTTTCTCCGGCTGCCATTTTTTTCTTATAAAAAAGATAAGAATAAAGAATGCTGACAATTGCAGCAGCCATAATGCTCACAATATACAAAACCAAAGCAGCAATGCTTTCTCCAAAAAGGCCGCAAAGCATACATAAGACACCTGATGCCACCCATAATTTTCCACTGAATCTATGAGTTGCACTCCAGTTTTCTTCATCCTGCAATGTCCATACAACCCTGATTCCTATGGTGTTATTCTGTTTCACCTTTGGCAAATAATTTCCTATGATCATAAACAGTAATCCTGTTCCAAAGTAAATTACTGCCATAAACAGATTCTCACTATCCGCATCCATACTGATCAGTCTTGCCATACCATTATAGATTAACGCGGTAACAGGTATCATCCATATGACCATCCCTATAACCTTGCTGCTCTGCTGTCTGTTCCTGTTGTCATAAAAGATGATTGTCACCAGTATACAATCTGTCACTACAAAAAACACGTTTATCCATATGCTCTGCGCCATCGTAAAACCCACCAAAATTCCTACAAGCATTACCAGTACAGAACAGATCAATGTACCTTTATATTTTTTAATCATTTCCTTCATAATCCGATACCCCCTTTAAGTCTGTGATCCACAACATAACATCCTCCAATACAGAAGTATTTAGTTCGTAATAAATAAATTTTCCTTCCCTTTTGCTCCTGATCAGATCAGCATCCTTTAATATTGCCAGATGTCTGGATATAGACACCCCCGTCACTGAAAAATGTTCACATATCTCTCCTGCTGAAAGCCGTCCGCCCTTTAACAAATTTAGAATCTCACGTCGTATTGGATCTGCCAGCGCTTTCAAAGTATCCTGTAATCCCAAAAGTTCATCACAGCCTTTCATTTAACATTTAACCTAATTGTTAAATATAATATAGTATAAAGAATATCATATGTCAACGAATCATGAAAGCTTATCTCAGCCTATAATGAAAATAGGATACTGACT
>NZ_JAJDML010000035.1:0-41861 GCF_020594215.1 Blautia sp. DFI.1.216 | reverse complement strand
CAGGATTCTTACCGCTTTTTAGTCAGGATTGCGAACTTGTTTCGCAATTACCTATATACATGTTTTATATTAATAACTATTCAGCAATCCACGTTACCGGAATTATAAAAAGAAACAATATCGCACCGCGCTTCCGATCAGAAGAAATATCACAGCCCCCAGGATCGCTGTTGCATAAAGCAGACGATTGGAACGTCTGATATCCTCCACCTCCACAGGGCGGATTCCATCTCCTATGGTTGGTTTCTCATAAAGCTTTCCGAAATAGTAAGCATTGCCTGCAAGCTGTACCTCCAGCGCACCTGCCATTGCTGCCTCTGTCTGTGCAGAGTTGGGGCTGGCGTGATTTCTTCTGTCTCTGCGGTAGATCTTCGCTGCATTTTTCACATCCATTTTTACAAATGCAGAGGCTGCCACCATCAGCCATCCTGAAAGTCTGGCTGGAATATAATTGGCCACATCATCCAGCTTTGCAGCGCAGCGACCAAAATACAGATATTTATCATTCTTATAACCCAGCATGGAATCCATGGTATTGATTCCTTTGTAAAGAAACATCAGCCACACTCCGCCGATTGCCATATAAAGCATCGGTGCTATGACACCGTCAGAAGCATTCTCTGCCACAGTCTCTACTGCCGCCTTTGTAACCCCCTCCTCTGTCAGCGACTGGGTATCACGACCTACGATCATAGATACTGCATAACGGGCTTCATCCAAAGTTCCGTTTTTCAGTCTGTCATAGACTTTCATGCTCTCTGTTTTCAGAGATTTCGTTGCCAGAAGCTGATAACACCAGAAGGTTTCCAGTGCGAATCCCGCCCATACTGAGATTCCATAGAGAATATGCAGCATCAGAAATGGGATTCCACCGCTTAACAGACAGACAAGGATCACTTCCACTGTACCTGCAGCCAGTTCGCCCTTATCTGTTTTCGGAAAAATCTTTCGGAGTATTTTTTCCAGAAATGCGATCAGATTTCCGATCAGACATACCGGATGATACAGCCATCTGGGATCTCCTATCATAAGATCAAGTATGAAGCCTGCTGCAAGGGCAGGCATACTGTAATATAACATAATTATAAAACTCCTTGATGCCTTCCGGATGTTTCAATATTTCTGAAACGCCCGGAATTCGGTAATTTACTACTATTTTACCACCTCTAAATCCGGCTCATTATTCTTTTGAATTATGATATTCCAGACATTTCATGAGAAAAGCCCTGGGAATCTGGGGATTTCCATAATAATAGATATGAGGATATCCTGCCAGCAGGTTACTGCTGCTGTGCATACAGTCCCATCCTCTTTTGCTCATAGGCTTCGCTGCATGGAAATCACTTCCACAGTTCTCTGAATCAAAATAGTGGAATTCATGAGCCGGAATCTCACCGATCTCCTCTGCACTTCTGCCGAAAACAGGCTTCCCGGCAGTTAATGTGATATATCCAAATCTGGTCAGTCTGGGAGTGCGGAAACATTTTCCGGGGATCACTCCGCAGGTTTTCCGGAACACTCCGCCCATATCCTCCATCTGCTCATGAAGATACATAAAGCCTCCGCATTCTGCCATACATGGCATGCCCTGTTTAACTGCCTGTGCAATCTCTTCTTTCATGGATGCATTGCGTTCCAGTGCCTCTCCATTTAATTCCGGATAACCGCCATAAAGAAGAATCCCCTCCAGATCTGCAGGAAGATGTTCATCATGAACTGGCGAGAAATCAACCAGCTCTGCCCCCATTTCCTGAAGGAGACGAAAATTGTCTTCATAAAAGAAACAAAAGGCTTCATCCTTTGCCACTCCGATACGCAGCTTCTGTGGCAGACAATATCCATATGTCTCGTCTTTCTGTACCAACGATTCCGGCACCTGCAGCTCCTCTGCATGCCTGGCAAGTGCAAGGATCCTGTCAATCTCCAGTGTGTCTTCCAATATTCCGGCAAGCTTCTGCAAACGTTCCTTCAGATCAGAAATCTCCTCAGGAAGCACAAGACCCAGATGACGGCTCTCGATCACACAGTCCTCTACCTTTGGCACATATCCAAGAACCTCCACCTCAAGCTGTTCTTCCACCAGCTTCTTCATTCTGGGATAAAGCATGGGAGACATCTGGTTAAAGATCACGCCTTTGATATGGCTTTTCTCTTTGTACTCCATAAAACCTTTGATATAAGCTGCCAGGGAAATACTCATTCCTCTGCTGTTTACCACAAGGATGACCGGAGTATCTGTGGTATCTGCCAGGTCATAGGCGCTTGCTTTCGTGGATATTCCACCCACGCCGTCATAATAGCCCATAACACCTTCCATCACTGCAATATCGCAGTCTGCTGCATTTTTTCCAAGCAGGTATCGGGTAGTCTCGGCATCTGTAAAAAAGGTATCCAGATTTCTGGATTTCGTCCCGATGACTCTGGAATGAAACATGGGATCTATATAATCCGGTCCGCATTTAAAAGATGCCACTTTCATTTTTCGATTGACCAGTGCCTGCAAAAGTCCGCAGGTAATCAGAGTTTTGCCACTGCCGCTGGCTCCTGCTGCAAGAAGTATTCTTGGAATATTCATCCCTGTTCTCCTCTGTTTCTGGTTACTGTTCACTCCGTTTCCAGTGTAGTGCGTGAACAGTAACCTGTTTCTGTCCTATATTTTTTCAACAATTTCAGGGCATTCCAATCTATTAACTGTTAATCTGTATTTCCTTAACTGTTAATTTGTAATCCCTGATATCTGTATCATTTGTTATTTCCCGGGATTCTGAAGTGTAATAATATAAATGGGATTCTCGCCCATCATCATATGATAACGTCCGATTGCCTTTGAACGTGCCGCACCTAGCTGCACGATTTCATTTTCTTCAAATCCAAACTCTTTCGCTGTTTCCAATGCTTCAGACACAGTTTCAAGAGTGATACAGTTGATCACGATCCGAACCTGAGGGTTTTTTTCAAGTAACAACTTCACGATCTCTTTCAGATTTCCTGACGAGCCTCCGATAAAAGCATGGGTTGGTGCCGGAAGATCTTTCAGAGCCTCCGGTGCAAGTCCTTCCACGATCTCCAGATTATCCGCTGCAAATTTCAACTTATTCCGGTGGATCAGTTCAACTGCATCTTCCTTTTTCTCAATTGCCCATACCTGCCCCTGATGAGCACGAAGTGCCATCTCTATTGACAGTGAGCCTGTTCCTGCGCCCACATCATAGCACACAGAATCAGCGGTCAGACGCAGTTTGGAAAGGGATACCGTACGCACCTCTTCCTTTGTCATGGGCGCTTTGCCTCTGATAAATTCTTCATCTCTGATTCCATGTGTCTCCAGACGTGTTCCTGCATTTTCATTTACTGCACAGATGACGGACAAAGAATCACCCTTATATTCTGTCAGTTCGCTGGCAGGCTTTGCAAAAATCTTCTCATTTTCATAGGACAGATTTTCTCCCACATAAAGAAGCACATCACCCATCCCGTATTTTACCAGTTTCTCTGCCAGAACTGCTACACCGTCTGAAGTTCCGAGTATGGAAAAAACTTTCTCTGTATAACAGATATGTGAGATAAGATTACAGCCTCTTCCATGTGCACTGACGATTTTGGCATCATCCCAGGACAATCCTATTTGGGACATAAAATATACAACTGAGGAAATCCCGCATTGTATCTCTATCTCTCTATTGTTTTGTGCTGAACTATCCCGTTCTTCCTCACTCTTCTCTGATCCGTTCTTTCTCTGTACTCTCAGATCCGCACTGTCCTGACACAGTACTTCCAGAAGTTTTCTGGCCCCGCTGTAGAATCCCACATCTCCGGAAAGGACGATCACAATATTGTCATACTCCGGGTGTGCATCAATATAATCCCTGATCTCCTGGCTTCTGTATTCCACGAACACATCCTGTCCCGGACGTTTCACAGAATCCACCATCCTCCTGGCACCGATCAGAAGATCCGCCTGATCCAGGCTGTTTTTACCCTGGACAGTGAGAAGTTTTTGACTTCCCATTCCAATTCCCAGCAATGTAATATGCGGTCTGTGGGCTAAGCTGAAATGTTCTGTAAGAAATCTCTTACATTCTCTCACAGACATGCCTTCCTCCTTCAGAGGACGCCCGATGATCACAGGAACTGCATCACATTCCAGGGCAGCATCGATCTTATCCTGAAATCCCCCTGCTTTTCCTGTATCCTTTGTGACCAGATATCTGCAGTCATACTGTCTGAGCATTGCAGCATTCAGCTCTCTGGAAAAAGGCCCCTGCATTCCTATCAGATGTTTTCCCTCAAATCCCAGCTCTGCACAGGCTTTCATCACATTGGGCAGAGAAAGGACTCTTGCATAAAGACGGTTCTGATAATCCTTCATGCCTGTGAAGCCGGCCAGTTCCTTGCTTCCTGTTGTCAGCAATACATTTCCCTGGGTCTGATTCAGATAATCTGCAGCAGCCTTAACACTGTCCACATATACTGCCCTGTTCTCATGTTCCCCGGCCTCTCTCAGCACCCTGTAATATGCTGTCTGCGTATTTTCACAGGCTGTCCTGATATTTACAGTCACCTCAGCAGCATAAGGATGGGTGGCATCCAGCACCATTTCCGGTTTCTCCTGTAAAAAGACCTCTTCCATGTCCGCTGCATCCAGTCTTCCAGTCTGAACAGTGAGAAATTCATTTTCTGTAAGAGATTTGCTGCCATATTCTGTGGCAACAAATCCCTTTGTCTCTATCTTATGATCTGCCAGAAACCGGCAGATTTCGTATCCTTCTGTTGTTCCCGCAAAAACAAGAACTTTATACATTCCTATATCCCCTCGGTGTTACCATCTTATTGTTGATTTCCTTTGTCTGAGAATTACCGATAAATACTGTGGTAAACATATCCACCTGTGTATCTCTCAGTTCCTTTAATGTCATTACATGAGCTTCCTGGCCTTCTCTTGCAATATTGGAAACTGTTCCGCAGATGGTATCCGGTGATTTGTATTTCATCATCAGATCACAGGCTTTCTGCAGGTAATCATGACGTTTTTTACTTGACGGATTGTAAAGGCATACAACAAAATCTGCCTGGGCTGCTGCCAGAAGTCTTGCCTCTATCTTTTCCCATGGTGTGAGAAGGTCACTTAAGCTGATTAGACAGAAGTCATGGATCAGAGGTGCACCCAGAACAGCAGCTCCGCCTGTTGCAGCTGTCACACCCGGGATGATCTCCAGTTCTGTTTCCGGATAATTGACACCAACCTCATACATCAGACCTGCCATACCGTAAACTCCGGCATCACCACTGCAGATCATGGAAACAGTCTTGCCTTTTTTTGCCTCTTCAAAGGCAAGGACACAGCGGTCCACTTCCTTTTTCATTGGTGTAGTCATAAATTCTTTTCCCGGAAAATATTCCTTCACCAGGTCTACATATACGGTATATCCGATGATCGCATCACTTTCATTCATGGCGCGGATCGCTTTTCCTGTCATCTGGTCATAAGCTCCCGGTCCGATTCCGATTACATATATTTTACTCAAAATGTATCCTCCATTCCCTGGCAGCCACTGCTGTGGTCACACCATTTTCTCCTGTTTTTCTCTGCCGCAGCCTGCCATTTCCACTGGCAAGGACTGCACTTCTCTCACAGACATTATCCACACCTGTGATCTTTTTTACAAAAGGTGAGGGAGTAAATTCTCCAGGCACCTGTTTTAATTCTTCTTCTGTATAAGTCACAAAAGGAATCTGCCAGTCCTGTGACAATGACAGGATTCCCTTTTCTTCTTTCTTCAGATCGATGCTTGCGATCTGCTCAAATGCTTCTTTATGAAATCCGGATCTGTCCAGCACCTTCTGCGCTGCCTCTGCGATTCCACGGGCATCCTTGTCTTTCCTGCAGCCCATACCCAGAGTCAGACATTTCGGAACTACCTGTGTGGTAGAAATAAAAGGATTACAGGAAGTATGTACAGTAACTGCAACTCCGCAGTCTATATTCGTACAGTCTGTCCCTGTTCCATTAAAATCAGAGCTTTTCTGTGTTTCCTCTTCTGATCTGTCATCCATACTGCTGACAGGATTCCCATATTCATCACACCGGGCCAGCCCCTCCGGCAGTTCACCGTCCGTCGGAAACTCACTGTAAAATCCAACTTTCTTTCCTGCCAGAAGTGCAGCAGAGACTTCCTTTGCTGCTTTCATGTTAAAGATATTGCAATTATTTTTCTTTGCAAAAACATCTACTGCAAAACGGTGATGCAGGTCTGTGGCTGTTGTGACCACTGGTATTGCTTCCAGAATTTCTGCTGTTTTTAGCGCCAGTTCATTGGCACCGCCCAAATGTCCTGACAGAAGGGAAATGACAAACTTTCCACACTCATCTACGACCAGCACCGCAGGGTCTGACTTCTTTGACGCTACATAAGGCGCAATGCTGCGGACGGCAATTCCGGTGGCACCGATAAAGATCAGTGCATCTGAATCAGAAAATTTCTCTCCTGCCCATGCAGAGGTACTGACCTGAATAGAATCCAGAAGATATTTACTTTTTTTATCCAGTTCTGCTGTCATACCGGCAGCTTCCAGCCCCCGGTATAATCTCTCCCCGGTCTGCTGACCGGTAAGGCTGAAGCATATAAGTGCAACCTTCACTGTTATATTCCTTCTCTTTCTCCTGTTTACAGTAATCTCATAAACGATAGCAATTCCTTAAGGTTACCAGATTCTATGAGTGATGTGTTTTTGATTTCACAGCTTCACGAAATTCTGTAGTAAACTCCGGATCATACAGCTTGGAACGGTCATAATGTGCTGCTGCAACTGTATCTCCGATGATCATCAGAGCAGTTTTTGTAATATTATTTTCTGCAGCCGTTTTTGCCAGTGTTCCCACTGTGCAGACGAAGGTCTTCTGTTCCGGCCAGGTTGCCTTATATACAATGGCTGCTGGTGTATCTGCTGTATAACCGCCTTCAATAAGACGTCTGCTCAGCTCTTCCAGCATTCCTGTACTTAAGAATACAACCATGGTTGCCTGATGAGCAGCAAATGACTGAATGCTTTCCTTGGACGGAACCGGAGTTCTGCCTTCCATTCGTGTAATGATCACACTCTGGGAAATATCCGGCAGAGTATATTCCAGATTCAGGGCACTTGCAGCACCGCAGAATGCACTGACACCCGGACAGTAATCATAAGCGATATTTTTCTCATCCAGAATATCCATCTGTTCACGGATCGCACCGTAAATACATGGATCTCCGGTATGAAGGCGGACAGTTGTCTTTCCCTCTGCTTCCGCCTTCTCGATCACATGGATCACTTCCTCCAGTGTCATTTTTGCACTGTTGTAGATGGTGCAGATGTCCTTTGTATATTCCAGAAGCTTTGGATTTACCAGAGATCCTGCATAGATCACCACATCTGCTTCCTCCAGATACTGTTTTCCTCTTACTGTGATAAGATCCGATGCTCCCGGACCTGCTCCTACGAAATGTACCATAATCTATCATTCTCCTTATTATAAATTTATTTCAACTGTTCAATACTTTCACAGTTGTGAGTCAAAATCCATTCAAGCGGATATTCGCAATCCGCTTCGCTACTTGCTCATAACCGAATAACTGCTCCGCAGTTTATCAGAAGGAGCTTGCACTCCTCCTGATACAAGCAAGTCCCCACCCACTGCTTATTGCTTTTCGCAATTGAAGCAGGGGACTTACTTGATTCGGTTAAAATCGCCTTTGCGATAGGATCTTTACTGTGCCTCATCATTCTGTGCATTAATCAGCTTTATCAGCTTCTCTGCATCTGCAGTCTGTCCCAGATACCCATAAGTATTATTAAAGATCACTGCCCCCAGAAGGATCTGCTCATAGGATCTGTGATTTAAATAAAACTGGATCCTGTCCAGGATCTCTTTCATGGTCTTCTGAAGTATCTGATATTTTTCCAGAATGTCTATTGCTTCATCTGTAGTAGATGCATTCAGGATTTCCTTTGCACACTCCAACGATGCTCCTGCCCGGATCGCATTGGATGCCAGCACTTCCATCCTGGCATCTGCACTGTGGGAATGGGTATTCATGATCCCTGCTGCAACTTTTACAAACTTTCCGATATGAGCAATGAAAAGGATTCCCTTAACTCCCATATCAATTGCCATGTCAATGGTCTCACCTACATAATTGCTGCATTTGATATTTTTTTCATAAGGGAGATCCATATGCTCCCGCAGATAATCTGCCCCGTAATTTCCCGGTGTTACCAGAAGATATTCTTCTCCCTGGGAAAAATGCTGCTTCATCTCTACATTGATACTCTGTACAAGAGCAGCTTCGCTCATAGGTTCTACAATCCCGGAAGTTCCCAGAATGGAGATTCCTCCCACAATTCCCAGACGTGGATTAAAGGTTTTCTTTGCAATTTCCACACCTTCAGGAACGGAGATGATGATCTTCAGTCCGCCCTCATAATCATATTTCTCAGCAATTTCTGTAGCTTCACGCAAAATCATGGCCTTTGGCACAGGATTGATGGCTGCTTCCCCGATTTTCTGGGAAAGCCCGGCTTTTGTTACCCTTCCCACACCAACGCCTCCGTCGAGGATGATTCCCGGTTCTTTTGTTTTCTGCACCGTAGCATAAACCAGTATTCCGTTTGTAGTATCCGGATCATCTCCTGCATCCTTCTGAATTGCACAGGTCACCTGATTTCCTTCAATCCGGATGTCTTTCAGTTCCAGTGTAAGCATGATTCCCTTAGGAGTCATCAAGGTGACATCCTTCTGCATGACACCACCCAGCAGGATCTTTGCAGCACCCTTACATGCAGCTGCTGCGCAGGAGCCTGTTGTATAGCCAAACCTCATTTTTTTATTGCCACGTATCACGTAGTAATCTTCCAGTCCGTTTTTCATGACGCCTCCTTTGCTGCATTGTTGTCACATCCTGTCTGCAGATTACTATAATGTCATTTATATAACATCTACATAAAAAGGAGGGATTTCTGTGTGCAACAAAATCCCTCCTGAAAGTTCTTTTCCCGAAATATCCTCTGGTTGCCGCAGATCATATTTCCTCTCTACAATGAAAAGCAGACAGTATCTGGCTGTTACAGTAACGGACTTGCGCAGGAATTTCACCTGACTTCCTGTAATGCTTTTCCAGAATTATTTCCGAGAATCATTATATAATTTTGAGCAGTAAAAGTCAACGCATTTCATGGCTATACCACCTTGTTATACTACCTTATGCTTCAGCCATTTCCTACTGTGGAAGCGAAGAGAAAATACGATTCCCCGCACTGTCCAGTCAGTAAACATTCCAATCCATACAGCCATTGGGCCGAAGCCTCTGAAACGGATCAGATATACACAAAGGCAAAAACGGAATGTCCACATAGTGATACAGGATGTGATCATGGAAAATTTTACATCTCCGGCTGCTCTAAGGCCATAAGCAGGGATAAATGCCAGAGTCCATACAATAGGTTTGACAACCGTTATCCAGGATATCATATGGAAACACATTCTTGCACTTTCCGGTTCCATACCACCCAGCTTTGTGACCGGAATGGTTAAGGCAAACACCAAAAGACAGCTTGCAACAACAATGATTTCTGCAAGAACACTTAATTTCTTAATATAGTAAACTGCCTCATCCTTTCTGCCCGCTCCCAGACACTGTCCTACTACAGTCATCAGACCGATTCCTACACCGATAGCTGCAATACCGTTAAGGTTCTCAAGGATATTCGTCATTGCCTGAGCTGCAATGGCTACCGTCCCCAGTGTAGATACGGAAGACTGTATTGCCAGCTTTCCAAGCTGAAACATGCTGTTCTCTATGCCGGACGGGATTCCCAGAGCCAGAACTCTTCTGATCATTTTTCCATCCGGACGGATCTGTCTGTAATTTCTGACTACAATAGGCTGTCTGTCCATACGAAGCTGCCAGAGTACCACTACAGCACAGAAGACTCTGGATGCAAGAGTTGCGATGGCAGCTCCTGCCACTCCCATATTGAATCCCCAGATCAGCGCCGCATTTCCGCCGATATTAATCACATTTGAAATAACCGATACTGTCATTGGCCCTCTGGTATTTCCCTGGGATCGGAATATGGATGCTCCCGCATCATAAAGTGCTATAAACGGAAAAGACAACGCCGTATAGAAGAAATACACCTGAGAGGCAGTCATAACATCTGATTCTACTTTTCCGAATATCAGTTTTAACAGCGGCACACGAAACAGCAGGCACAGAGCAGTCACTGCTACGGATATGGCAGTAATGATAAATAATACCTGTCTTGCTGATTTATTTGCCATTTCATGATTTTTCTGACCTATGTACTGTGAACAGAGGATTGCACCGCCTGCTGCCAGCGCTGAGAACGCCTGGATCACCAATACATTGATGGAATCCACCAGAGATACCGCGGATATTGCAGCAGAGCCTACATTGCTGACCATCATGGTATCCACAGTTCCCATCAGGGAATTCAGTACCTGTTCAAAAATAACCGGTATCAACAGGGTTCGGAGCATTTTGTTTGTAAAAATATGTTGCTGTTCTTTCATCTTTTTCCACCTGAATCTATTTTCTTTTTTTGATTATACGCTTAATTTTCTGTGATGCAATAGAATAAAATGTATTTTTTAACGTTTTCAGGGTTACTGTTCACCCGCCACTATTCCGCGAGGTGTTTTGGCATGAATATGCCAAAATCCCGAGACATACAAGCCAAAATTCCATTGCCGCAGGCAATCTGGAATGAGTTTTGGCTACATTACTGTGAACAGTAATTTTTCAGGAAATCTGATAATTGTTCTTGTTATGTTCTTCAAAATCTGATACAGTAAATCTGTTAAAAATAAGGCAGGGCATATCAGCCCGCAATTCTTAAATCTTATACAAATCAAGAAAGCAGACAGATCATATGCAAAGAATCCTTAAATATATTATCTCCGAAAATACAACTCCGGTCACGATTCTGGACTTTCTAAAAAAAGAGGGGTTTTCCCGCCACATATTAAGCTCAATGAAGAACACTCCCAACACCATCATTCTCAATAGTGAACGTGGTTTCGGACGATCAGTGCTTAAACCGCAGGATCATCTGATCATCACTGTTCCTGAAACCGAATCAGGAGAAAACATTATCCGTACAAAGATGGATTTGAATATCATTTATGAAGATGAGGATATCCTTGTGATAAACAAGCCTGCAGATATGCCTGTGCACCCTTCTGCGGGAAATTATGAAAATACTCTGGCAAATGGAATCGCCTGGTATTTTGCAGAAAAAGGAGAGGATTTTGTTTACCGCTGTATCAACCGGCTGGACCGGGATACCACCGGTGCTCTGATCCTTGCCAAAAATCCCCTCAGCGCAGCGATTCTGTCAGTTCAGATGAAAAAACGTCAGATTCTCAGGACTTATCTCGCACTTGTAGACGGGCTTCTTCCTGACTCCGGAACGATCAACGCTCCTATCGCACGAATGGAAGGCTCCGTGATCACCAGAGAAGTAAATTTCGGAACCGGGGAGTCTGCAATAACTCATTATGAACGGCTGGCGGCAGGAAAAGAATATTCTCTGGCCGAACTTCATCTGGAAACAGGGCGCACACACCAGATACGTGTGCATATGAAATATATCGGGCATCCTCTGCCCGGAGATTATTTATATAATCCTGATTACCGTCGGATAAACCGTCAGCCCCTTCATTCTTATCAGTTGGAGTTTACTCATCCTATAACCGGAAAGGTCATGCTTTTTACTGCTCCGCTTCCTATTGATTTTATTTCTGCCTTTTATAGCAATTCTCTAAAATAATGCATTTATAGCAATCCCATAAATTACTGCAAACAAAACAGTTCATCAGTTTTATGTCTGATGAACTGTTTTGATATGAATGCATATACATTCTTACTTATTTTTCTCATAAATGATCAGAAGACCTCTCAGAAGAAGTTCCTCGTCCAGAATGATTTCTCTCTTACAATGAGGAACGATTTTCTTTGCCAGACCACCGGTTGCCACTACAGTTGCCTTCTCCCCCAGTTCCTCTTCGATCCTGTCAATAATTCCATCCAGAGCTGCTGCATTGCTGTAAAGAACCCCGCTCTTCATACATTCGATCGTGTTTTTCCCGATCACATGTCTTGGCGCATCAATACTGATTCCGCTGAGCTGGGAAGCCCTCGCAGTAAGTGCATCCAGGGAAACCCCTACACCCGGAAGAATCATTCCGCCTACATACTGCTTCTTACTGTTGACAACAGACGCTGTGGTTGCAGTTCCCATATCGATAAGGATCAACGGCACCGGATAACCGGCAATTCCTGCCACTGCATCAGCAACCTGATCTGCGCCAAGCTGTCCCGGATTATCCATCATAATGTTCAGTCCTGTCTTTACACCGGGTCCGAGAACAATTGCATTTTTCTTAAGAATTTTCTCTGCGGCAAGTTTCACAATATTTGTGATCTGCGGCACTACAGAAGAAATAATACAGCCCTCAATCTCTGTTTTTTTTATATGATAGATATCAAGAACATTCTTTAAATCCACTGCATATTCCAGTTCCGTCTTTGTACGGTTGGTAGAAAGGCGTTCTATAAAATATGTTTTCAGGTCATCAATACATCCAACTACAATGTTGGTGTTTCCAACGTCAATTGCTAAAATCATAATTATTTATCTCCAATTTCTTAATCGTCCTGTTCCTTTAACAGACAAAATCCTGCATCATCATCGAAAGGATTTTATCCAGGATCCTAAAAGCAGCGTCTTCTTTGCTCATAAGCGGAAGAGAGATTTCTTCATCCTGTGTGATCAGTGTCAGCACATTGGTATCTCCCTGAAATCCGGCACCCTCCACTTTCACATTGTTGGCAGCCACCATATCCAGATTTTTCTTTGCCAGCTTGGCTCTGGAATTGTCGATCACATTCTGTGTCTCCATGGAAAATCCGCAGAGAAACTGTCCGGCCCGTTTGTGTTCTCCCAGAAACTTCAGGATATCATCTGTTCTTTCCAGTTCTATGGACATCTGTCCGTCACTTTTCTTAACTTTTTCTTCACTGATCCTGGAAGGGCGGTAATCTGCCACAGCAGCAGCTTTAATAATGATGTCCTGTTCGTTGCTGACAGAAGTTACGGCTTCATACATATCCCTTGCAGTCACAACAGGCACCAGATTTACAAACATGGGAGGCTCAATTGAAGTACGTCCGCTGACCAGCGTGACATCTGCACCGCGGAGCATGGCAGCTTTCGCAATAGCATAGCCCATTTTTCCTGAAGAATGATTGGTAAGATAACGAACAGGATCGACAGATTCCTGTGTAGGGCCTGCAGTTACAAGGATTTTCTTTCCTTTCAGATCTTTCTCACAGGCAGCTTCGCGCTCAATATAGGCAAGTAATGTCTCAGGTTCCGGCATTTTTCCCGCTCCTGTGTCACCACATGCCAGATATCCGCACGCCGGAGCGATCACTTCATATCCGTAATGCTCCAGAATCTTTAAATTATCCTGTACTACAGGATTCTCAAACATATTGGTATTCATGGCCGGGGAAATGAATTTTTTACATTTGCATGCCATGATCGTGGTAGTAAGCATGTCATCTGCGATCCCATGTGCCAGTTTACCGATCACATTAGCACTTGCCGGTGCGATCATCACTACATCTGCTTTCTTTGCAATCGATACATGCTCTACCTGAAACTGAAAATTCCGGTCAAAGGTATCCACCAGACATTTATTTCCTGTGAGAGTTTCAAAAGTGATCGGATTGATAAAATTCGTGGCATTCTCTGTCATCAGCACATGAACATCTGCATGGCGTTTCTTCAGCGCGCTTGCCAGATATGCAATCTTATACGCCGCAATGCTGCCTGTCACTCCCAGTAATACTGTTTTTCCTTCCAGTGTCATTTTCCTTTACCTCTTTCTCCGAACCATATTATATTATATTATTTCTGGCTGTTTCTACGTCTTTATACTTACATGTCAAAATCTATCATAATTCATCTTTGATAACAGGATTCTGACTTTTACAATTCTATTTATTATAGACTAATTATTATCAAAAATGCAATAAGTGATTTGTTTTATTTGCGAAACAATCTGGAATGAATTTTGGCTTGTATGTCTCGGGATTTTGGCATATTCATGCCAAAACACCTCGCGGGATAGTGGTGTGTGAACAGTAACGGTGAACCTCAGCAAGATTACACTTAACCGTTGTTTATAAAGATTTCCTGCATTATAATAATAATCAGTCAGATATCCATAATTTGCACTGGACTCTACCTGACTTAACTGACAGACCGGATTACTATAACATACTGATATCAACATATAAATCCGGTGTATGACTTTGTGGAGGAATATAGGAATATATGAAGAACTATCAGATCACACAATGGTGCGCAGCTTTTATCAGACAGCAGGTACAGGAAGGAGACTTCTGTATTGATGCTACAATGGGAAACGGAAATGATACGCTTCTGCTTTCGCAGCTATGCGGAGAATCAGGAAAGGTTCTTGCCTTTGATATTCAGGAGCAGGCACTGACTGCAACCCAAAAGAGACTGAACGCCGGACATGTTCCGGAAAATTACAGACTGCTTCTGGAATCTCACGCAAATATGGCAGAATATGCCACACCAGACAGTGTAAGCTGCATTGTATTTAATTTTGGTTATCTTCCCGGTGGAGATCATTCACTTGCAACCAGAGGTGAAACCAGCATTCAGGCGCTGACTCAGGCTTTAACACTTCTGAAAAAAGGCGGGATGATTTCTCTTTGTATCTACAGTGGTGGCGATTCCGGATTTGAAGAGAGGGATCAGATCCTTGACTGGCTGAAAAATCTTGATTCCCATCAATACCTGGTAATCAAAAGCGATTACTACAACCGCCCCAACAATCCGCCAATCCCGGTACTGGTAATCAAAAATTAATCCGTAATTGTTCCCTTCTTAAACCAAACAGCAGGAAAGATTTTTTCATATCTTCCCTGCTGTTTTTTGCTGTGCCTTTTTTCAATTTTTGTTCTGTTTTTCGGACACTTGCTTTATTTTCTGTTTTACTTAATCTGTAATGGTAATCTTCTCAATAACCGGCTGCTGATCTGACGGGATTGTTCCATTGTCGTCTGTCGGTTTTGCATCCTCGCAGATCTTATCAACAATATCCATGCCTTCTGTCACATGGCCAAATCCTGCATAATCTCCGTCCAGAAATGTACTGTCTGCCTGAACAATAAAGAACTGCGAGCTTGCGCTGTCCGGATCACTGGCTCTTGCCATGGAAATAGTTCCTCTTGTGTGGGAAATATCATTGTCCACTCCATTGTTACTGAACTCACCCTTAATATTCTCTTTTGATCCACCTGTTCCGTCTCCGTTGGGATCACCACCCTGAATCATGAATCCTTCCATAATACGGTGGAATGTCAGTCCGTCATAGAAACCTTCCTGTGCGAGTTTCACGAAATTTGTCACTGTGATCGGCGCTGTATCTGCATCCAGTTCCACATCAATCGTACCGTAATCCTTTACTTCGATCTCTGCGTGATGAGTTCCTGTCAGTTCTTTGGAAGTATCCAGAAGCACACTGGTTGTACTGTCTGAAGAATCTGTACTTTCAGAATCTGTATCAGCAGAATCACTCTTTTCATCAGAACCATCAGAAAATCCGGCTTTTTCTGCCTCTTCTTCACTTGCTACATTATCACTGTCAGAAGAAGCAGCTTTTGTCTCCGTCTCTTCCTGAGAAGAAGTCTCCTCTTTCGCTGTTTCCTCTGTTTTTGTACTCTCTTCTGTTTTATCACTGTTGCCACATCCTGCCAGTAAACCTGCTGACATAGCTGTAACACAAAGTGCTGCCAGTAATTTTCTTTTCATTTTCCTTTACCTCCGAAATCATTTACAACAATCTGATTATAACCTATCTCAGAAAAAAAACAACTCTTTTCACAAAATGTTCAGATTGTTACAGATTCCTGTGTTTACTTCCTTCGGATTGCCTGTTAAAATATATATGGCTGTTCAGCATGTTCAGTTCTGTATCTTCCCTTTTTGCGGTGAAACCGGAACAACAGACTGATGAACAGTCAGAATATATCTGCAAAAGAAAGCGAGGAATCCAAAATGGAAAAAATAACAAGTTTTACCATTGACCATATCAAATTACAGCCTGGAATTTATGTTTCACGTAAGGATCCGGTTGGCGGCAGTATGATCACTACCTTCGATATCCGTATGACTTCTCCTAACGAAGAACCTGTGATGAATACCGCTGAGCTTCACACGATCGAGCATCTGGCAGCAACATTCCTGAGAAATCATAAAGAGTTCGGCTCTAAAATGATCTACTGGGGACCGATGGGATGCCGTACAGGCAATTATCTTCTTTTAAATGGAGATTATGAGTCCAAGGATATCGTTCCGCTTATGATCGAGACTTTTGAATTTATACGTGATTTTGAAGGTGAAGTTCCGGGAGCATCTGCAAAAGACTGCGGAAATTATCTGGATATGAATCTGCCTATGGCAAAATATCTGGCAGGAAAATTTCTGGATGAAGTTCTTTATGATATCAAGCCGGACAGACTTATTTATCCACAGTAACATTCTACAGTATTATAGCAATCCTCATAAACAACACACCGAAAAAGATTTCTATCGTATTTTTCAGACAAAAAAAGCAGAAGCTGACAGGTCATTATCCCCTGCAGCTTCTGCTTCTGCTTTTACTTATACATTTCTGTCAACATTTTTCCAAAAAAGCCTTTATTGTACCTCTCATAGAAATATATTCAAAGAGGACTGATACAAATTTTTATATCATCAGATTATTCTGAACTTTCATCATAAGACGTATCTGCTGATGTATCTGCTGTAGTCTCACCTGCGTCTGCTGCCGGAGCTGTTGTTGTCACAAAATCTCCGCTTGCATAACAGGTCTGTCCATTATAATCCACACGAATCCATCCATTCTCGCATACACCTGTACTGTTCAGCTGAGTTCCGGCTGCCACACTTGAAATCAGATCCGCATCTGAACTTGCATCAGAACGAAGATTTAATTCTGATGACGCATAATAGGTATCGGATTTCACTTCTACTTTTACACCACTGGCTGTCTGCTCTGCTGCCGGCGTTGGTGTTGCTTCCGGTGTCGGTGTTGCCTCTGAAGCCTCAGGAGTAGGTGTGACTTCCGGTGTTGGTGTTACTTTAACGATCATAACGCTGGAATCAATAGTAGGATCAAATCCGCATCCCTGAGCAGCAAATGCAAGTCCCAGTACAAGAACCAGCCAAAGTGATTTCTTCATAAGTAGTTTCCTCCTTTATCAAACACGCTCTGTCCCCTCGTGTTTTCTGTGTTCGCTTTATGTATTAATATACACGATTCTTACAGATAATTCAAGTATGCGTTTTGTCCTGCTTTGTCTGCTTTCTTCCATTTGCGCGGAATTGCTGCAGGGTTACTGTTCACTCCGTTCTCAGTAACGCTGTAGGTTCTGTGTTTATCTACAACAATTCATAAAGGACTTCCACCTCGCCGCCACAGATCATTCCCAGATTCGCACCGCCCTGGTTAGACAGATTATATTTTCTGATTTCACCATGCTGCGCTTCTGGTGCATATTTCAAAGCCTGAAATTCTACATTTCCGCCTCCGATGCTTCCATATGAATTCCCGTCTTTATCAATAAACATTTTACTTCCTGTCCCTCTTGGAGAAGAACCACTCTTGGATATGATCGTGATCATAATTCCATTTTCTTTTTTCCTGACAGCATCCTCCACAGCTCCATCAATATAAGAAACATCATACCTGTTCTTTTCCTGAACGATCTCCGCAGCAATACTTACAGCAATCTCTGCCGGCATATGTCCTCCGATCGGCAATCCAATCGGTGCATGGATACTGTTGAGCTGTTCTTCGCTGAAACCTTCTCCGAGTAATTTTTCTCTGGTCAGTTTTATCTTATTTTTACTGCCGATCATTCCCAGATAAGTATAAGGGCGTCTCAGGATCTGTCTGGCACAGGCACTGTCTCCGAGGTGACCTCTTGTCACGATCACATAATAAGCATTTTCATAGGCCGGTATTTTGTCTGAAAGCTCATCATAGCTGCCTTTGATCAGCCGATCGGCATCCGGAAATCTCTCTGAAGTCACAAAATCTTCTCTGTCATCCATAACAGTCACATGAAATCCCAGCATTTTTCCGATTTTTGCAACAGGCTGCGAAACATGTCCGCCTCCAAAAATGATAAGCTGCGGATTTTTCACATAAATTTCCACAAAGAAATCTACATCTCCCATATGAACAACTTTTGTCTCCTGGCACTCCGCCAGATCAGCTTCATATTTTTTCCAGAAATCTGCTGTATTTTCATCGGATGATAAACAATGGTTTTCCTTTATCAGACATTTTTCGCCCTTATGATTCCCGTTTAAAACCATTGCTGTTTTTACTTTTCCTGTTTCTTCCAAAATTTGATAAATTTTTCTATACATAACTCTCTCCTGTTTCGATATAAAATACCTTTTGACCATGACATCATTATATATTATAATTGACAGAAAAAGGGGGATTATTATGAAAAAAAACTTTTTTCTACACAGTCTGCCCTTCAGACTGCTTGTCGGCGTGGCTTTTGGAATCTGTATCGGACTTCTTCTTAATATAATAGATGAATCTGCCATTACGACTGCAGTACTGAATGTGGTTGTAACATCGAAGTATATTCTTGGTCAGCTGATCAGCTTTTCTGTTCCGCTGATCATCATTGGATTTATCGCACCATCTATTACCAGACTCGGAAACAATGCTTCCAGAATGTTAGGTGTTGCAGTCAGTATTGCTTATGCTTCCTCACTGGGAGCTGCTTTATTCTCTGCATTATCCGGATACCTGCTGATCCCACATTTGTCCTTCAGCTCCACTGCCAGTCATCTCAAAGCTTTGCCGGATGTAGTTTTTGAACTTTCCATTCCACAGATAATGCCTGTCATGAGTGCACTTGTACTGGCCATTATGCTGGGACTTGCATCTGCATGGACAAAAGCCAGTCTGATTTCTTCTTTTCTTGAAGAATTTCAGAAGATCATACTGGCTATTGTATCAAGAGTCATTATTCCGATTCTCCCATACTTCATCGGACTGACTTTCTGTTCACTGGCATACGAAGGAACAATCACCAGACAGCTTCCTGTATTCCTTCAGGTAATCGTCATTGTTCTGATCGGACATTTTATCTGGATAGCTCTTCTATATATACTTGCAGGAATTTATTCCAGAGAAAATCCTCTGAAAGTTGTGAAACATTATGGTCCCGCCTACCTCACAGCCATAGGTACCATGTCATCTGCTGCCACAGTGCCGGTCGCCCTCCAATGCGCACACAGGGCAAAACCTCTCCGAAAGGATCTGGTAGATTTTGGTATTCCGCTGTTTGCCAATATTCATCTCTGTGGTTCTGTCCTCACAGAAGTATTCTTCTGTATGGCAATCTCCAAAATTCTCTATGGTGCAGTTCCTGCACCGGGGGCCATGGTTCTTTTCTGTGTCTTGCTTGGAATTTTTGCCATTGGTGCTCCGGGTGTACCGGGAGGCACTGTTATGGCATCTCTCGGTATTATCACCGGTATCCTGAAATTCGGCGATTCTGCTACAGCTCTGATGCTGACTATCTTTGCCCTTCAGGACAGTTTTGGGACAGCCTGTAACGTAACAGGCGATGGTGCCCTGACTCTGATTCTTACCGGATATGCCAGATACCACAATATCAGAGAACAGAAATTGCAATAAAAGTTCAAAATACCATCATATCTGTCTTTTTTCTCAGATATGATGGCCTTCATTTTCTTACGGACGAATCACCTTATCTGCACCTGTCATACGCTCTGCAATCGTATACATATCGGTAACTTTTCCAACCATCAGTTTCTCCATCAGTCCATAATGCTTCAGGCAGGTACCGCAGGTCAGGATTTCCACGCCCTCTTCTTCCATCTTTTTCAGATCTTCCAGACTTTCAGAGTCTTCTGTTGTAAGTTTTGCACCTCCATTATAGAAAAGGATTGTATCCGGATGTGTTTCCATCTGAGAAAGGGCATAGATAAATCCTTTGATCAAAATCTTTCCCAGTTCATCATCACCATTTCCCATAACATTTGAGGAGATTACCGCTACCGTCACTTTTTTATGCGGTGCTTCGCAGACAAATTCCTCTTCTTCCAAGGTCCCACCTGTCTGTTCAGTCTTTACTGCCATCTTCACCTGATACTTTTTGTCTCCCAGTTTTTCAGATACAAACGTACAGCCTGTTTTATTTGCAAGTCTGCTCAGATTATTCACTGCGGTTTCATTATCGATCAGAATTTCAATCTCATCACCGACTGCCGCATTATCAATAACCTTCTTTGTCATCACTACCGGAATCGGGCACTGTTTTCCCATTGCATTTACTTCATGTTTCATTTTCTGTCACCTCTTGTTATTCTTTATATTCACTGCTTATTACCGCGTTTAATATATTTTCCTGTTTTCTCCAGAATTACTTTTCCATCCTGCACCACATGAGCTCCTCTTAAATATACGCTGTCAATATCTCCATGAAGCTTAAATCCCTCATATGGATTATTATCCGTATGATACAGATGTGTCTTTGCAGAGATAACGTTTTCCTTCTCAGGATCAAATACAACAATATCTGCATCACTTCCCTCACGTATCACGCCCTTATTGGGATACACTCCGTAAAGTTTAGCTGCATTCTCACTTAACAGACGGCACATCTGTTCCTGCGTGATCCTGCCTGTGCGTACACCGTATGTATAAAGCAGAGTTCCTCTCGTCTGTACTCCCGGCAGCCCTCCCGGAATCTTCGTGAAATCATCTTTACCAAGAGCTTTCTGCTCCATTGTAAAGCTGCACTGGTCAGTTGCAACCGTCTGGATCTGATCATTCGCCAGTGCTTTCCACAGGCAGTCCTGATCTGCTTTCTTACGGATTGGAGGTGCACACACGTATTTGGCACCTTCAAAATCCGGTTTTGAATATACACTGTCATCCAGAAGTAGATACTGCGGACAGGTTTCCGCATATACCTTTTGTCCGTTCATTCTGGCACGCATCACTTCTTCAAATGCTTTCCGGTTGGTAAGATGTACTACCATTACAGGAGCATCTGCTGTATCTGCGATCACAAGAAGGCGGTGAACTGCCTCTGCCTCCATAATATCCGGACGCACCAACGGGTGATTCTCAGGTCCCAGACGTCCCTCTTTTTTGGCTTCTGCGATCAACGCATCGATTGCCCCTGCATTCTCACAATGTACCCCTGCAAAACATCCGTATTCATTTAATTTCTTAATAATCTTATAAAGGTCACCGTCATCTACGATCATTGCCGGATAAGTCATGTAAAGCTTAAAACTGGTAATCCCTTCATTGATCATATCCTGTATTTCTCTCTCAGTTTCCTCATTCCATTCCACAACAGACATATGGAAAGAATAATCACAGGAACATTTCCCATCTGCTTTCTTATGCCACTTCTCAAGGCCTTCCTTCAGCGTATGACCACCTTTATCCTGAGACGCATAATCGATCACCAGAGTTGTTCCTCCTGCAATGGCAGCTCTTGTTCCTGTTTCAAAATCATCTGCCGTCACTGTTCCTGCCACTTCCAGGTCAAAATGTGTATGTCCGTCTATAAATCCCGGAAAAAGCAGCTTACCGTTTACATCAACTATCTGTGCATCCTCTGCTTCCAGATTCCGGCCTACTTTTACAATCTTCTCTCCATCTATAAGAACATCTTCTATAACAGACATATCCCCCGATACTACTGTACCATTCTTCAGTAAAGTTTTCACTGTTTCTGACACCCCTTTCTTTATTATAAGTTAGGGACAAAAAGTATTTTACCCCTAACTTATCGCAATTCTCATGTTTAAAATATACCACGATTCCTATATCACTTCAATGATTTATGATTATAATCACAAATTTTTTAAGGTATTCACATTTATTTTTTTTAGGCTCTTTTTATTTCCTTTTTTTTATGATAGAATATAAAAAATGTGCAGTTTCCATGTATCTGCACTGAACGTTTTGACGGATAAATTTATCCGCTTTACTACATGCTCATAATCGAATGACTGTTACTGCTCAGACTATAGAAGCCCCTGCCTGATTCGGTTATGATCCGTTTAAAAGTTATATTAATAGGAGGAAATCAAATGGGACGACTTACTGTGTTAAAACAAATCGCTGCTGATCTTGCTTCCCAGTTCGGACCTGACTGTGAAGTAGTAATCCATGATCTGAAAACTTCGGAGCCGGAACATTCCATCGTCTACATCGTAAATGGTCATGTTACAAACAGAGATATCGGAGACGGACCATCCAATGCTGTTTTTGATGCGATCCGCAATCAGGAAAAAGGAGCAACCCCCGAAGACCATACCGGTTATCTGATGAAAACAGCAGACGGCAAGATCCTGAAGTGCAGCACTTCCTACATTCATGATGACGATGGTACCCTTCATTATGTTTTCGGAATCAATTATGACATTACCAAGCTTACTATGATCGAATCTGCCCTTCATTCTCTTGTCACTCCGGAAAATAAGGAAGAGAAGCCCAAAGAGATCACTCATAATGTCAATGATCTTCTTGATCATCTGATCGAAGAATCTGTAGCTCTGGTAGGCAAACCTGTTCCTTTAATGAATAAGGAGGATAAGGTTACTGCTATTCAGTTCTTAAATGATGCAGGTGCTTTCCTTATTACCAAATCCGGAGATAAGGTTGCAAATTATTTCGGAATCTCCAAATATACATTGTACAGTTATATTGATGTAAATAAGTAAAAACAGGAAAGAATGATATAAAAACAGACCTGCATGGTACTTTTCCATCAGGTCTGTTTTTCTTCTGTTTTCTTTTTTCATCTAGCGCCGGTATATCGTTAAATATGCTCTCTCTTTCATCTCCTTCCTCGTAATTTTTTTCGATATTCCTTTATAGACTGATTATAACACAGAACAACAACATTTTTTCTCTTTCACGCGAACAGTAATTATATGGTGTGAATGGTATGGAAAAAGGTTGTCTTTAAATTTGAAATCTTTTATACTTGATATATATACAACATTTTGATGATAAATTTTATTAATCCTTATCAGACGGAGGTGCTGTTATGTCTGAACAGATTTTATCTGCTGTTCATGGTGTCACTACCATGCTCTTTGGAATTTACTGTTCTGCATTTTTTCTTGGAATCAAACCGATCAGAAAAAATATCCTGACTATGTTTCTGTTATTTTTAGGGCAGGGACTGTTATATGTAATTGATCTGGCATTATTTGGGGAAACTCTTGCAAATATGTCCTATCCTCTGATCGTACATTTTCCATTGGTTTTATTCCTCTCCGTTCATTATAAGTATCCTCTGATTTCTTCCGCTGTTTCTGTCTTTTCTGCCTATCTGTGTTGCCAGATAAGCAACTGGACCGGATTATTCGCTTTGGCAATAACAGGATTACAGTGGTGCTATTATTCTGTGCGGATCTTAACAACAACCTTAACTTTTGTCCTTCTTTATCGATATGTATTTCGATCTACAAAAACAATTTTTACAAAAAATGCACGTGAGCTTTCCATCATCGGTTTCCTGCCATTTGTATATTACGTTTTTGATTATGCTTCCACCAAGTTTTCAACTTTACTTTATTCCGGAAATAAAGCAGTTGTTGAGTTCATGGGATTTGCATTCTGCATTGCCTACCTGGTATTTCTCATCATCTACTTTCAGGAATATGAGAATAAACAGGAGATAACGCAATACAGCAATCTTCGTGAAATGCAGCTTCAATCCATGCAAAACGAAATTGAACAGGTAAAGATCAGCAGCCAGAGACTGGCGATCCTGCGGCATGATATGCGCCACCATCTGAGTATTATTCTGACCCAGCTGCAAAACGGACATCCGGATAAAGCACAGGAATACATCCATGAAATTAATTCCGCATATGACGATACGATCATCGCCGCCTATTCCGGAAATGAAATGCTGAACTCTGTGCTTTCCATTTATCATTCCCGTTTCACAGACAGAGGATTGTCTCTTATATGCAATGTTTCTACAGGAAAAGAACTTCCATGCTCCGATCTGTCCCTCTGTACAATCCTGTCCAATGCGCTGGAAAACTCCATGCATGCACTGGAGCAGCTGGAATCACCTTCAAAATGGGCCCGGCTTACTCTTTCACAGAAAAAGAATCACATTCTGTTCCAACTGGAAAATCCCGTAGAAAAAATTCCGGCATTTGTAGATGGAGTTCCGGTTTCTACCAGAAACGGGCATGGAATCGGTGTCAGGAGTATTATTTATTATGTGGAACAATTACATGGACAGTGTCATTTTTCTATCGTGGACCATTGCTTTGTCCTGCGAATCATCATCTGACACAGGATTTTCACTGCCGGATACAATACATACATTTATTCACAGAAAGGTTTTGATAAAAATTATGAATATTGCAATTTGTGATGATGAAATACTCTTTACCCGGGAATTAAGTTCACTTCTGACTCACTGGGCGGAAAAAAATGATTTTTCACTTACCCTGTATCCATATTCCAACGGTGATGATCTGTTAACAGCTCTCCGGACAATTCCGGTAGATCTGATCTTTCTCGACATCATCATGCCATTATTAAACGGCATAGATACAGCAAGAGAAATACGCAGCATGGGACTGACTGTTCCTGTGATTTTTCTGACTTCTTCCAGAGAATTTGCCCTGGATTCCTATGATGTAAAAGCTTTTCATTATCTTTTAAAACCAGTAAATACTCTGAAACTTTTTTCTGTTATGGATGATTTTTTTAAAACTTATCATGTTCCGGCTGAAACTTTCGTCGCACATACTGCAGACGGATTCTGCTCAATTACGCTCAATGATGTAGATTATCTGGAAGCTCAGAATAAACAGGTTCTGGTCTGCCTTTCAAATGGAACTACTTTAAAAATCCGCGAATTATTTGTAAAGTGTGAAGGGGTCTTTACTCCGGAAAAAGGATTCTTTAAATGTCACCGAAGCTATATTGTAAACCTGTCCCACATAAAACAGTTCACAAGAACTATGGTCACTACCGGCATTTCCTCTGTCCCTATTTCCAGAAATAACTATTCTGCATTCAAAGATGCCTATTTTTCATATATGTTTGATTCCAACTCCGGTTAATCCGATAATTACAGCATTTGCGGGTTACTATCCCCTCCGTTCTCAGCAATACATTTTGCAGTTCACTGCTTTTCGTACACCCTCACATATTCTTATCGTTCCATTTCATGTGCCTGTTTGTAGATTTCACAGGCAGCATAATTCACACATCTGTCATGTGCACAATCCATAAACGTGAGGGTTCTTTTATCTCCTTCTATCGTATATTCGCAGCAGACAGTCTGCCCGCCATTACATGTTCTGCAAAATCCCGAAATAAACTCTTCTTCTATCTCCATTTTATCCTCCTCAATTTTCCTTATATCTCATTATCCTTCCGAGAAACAAAAATACAGGCAACAATATATTCGTTACTGTTCACAAATATTTTTATTTATTCGTCCGTTTTTTGTTGCATTTTACAACAAACAGATTTATAATCAGTATAACATAGAAATGTGCGGAAACACTATAACAAACATAAAATAATCGTAACTGTTCAGTACCTTCACAGTTACGAGTCAAAATCCATTAAAAATCGCCTTCGGCGATGGGATTTTGACTTGTATGTCTCGGGATTTTGGCATGTTCATGCCAAAACACCTCGCGGGATAGTAGACTGCTGAATAATTACAAATAATCAAAAAAGAGGGAAAATGTCATGAACAAAGAACTTTATGATGAGGCAATACGCTCCAATATCCTGTCACGCAAACTAATCGAACAGTTGATGGAAAGTATGAATTACAGTAGTATCTCTTTTATCAACTGGACTGTAGAGGTACTAAAGATTATTAAAACACGTCTGGAACGCGGAGATAAAATCACAGACGAAGTATCCGGAATTACTTATGATATAAAATCTTTCCGAAATTTTGTAAGCACCAATTTTTCTTCCTATATTACAAGTCAGGTCTTTGATGCTCCTGATAAGGCAGAGAAAGTATATTTTTCTCTGGAAGCCACCGAAGACGGACATGCCTACAATATGGTTATGGCAAGTTCATCAAAGAACAAAACATATAAGTGGATTTCCAGTCTCAGTGAACGCTTTTCATTAGTGGAGATGATCGCTACCGGAATTGTATATCTGAAGGATAACAGGACAGATACATATCAGCCATTTATTTCCGGAAATGGTAAGTACTGCAGATATGACGTAGAAAAAGGACAGATTATCGAATTATAAAATGCTGAGATTGATTTGCATCTTGTTATATTATGCATAATCTTAAGAATTGCATAATACAGAACAAACAACAATCATTGAGTCAGTACATACAAGAAAGAATCCTGCTTGCAGGATTCTCCGCCTGCGGCGGGTCGCTTCAGCGACATAATTCCTCTCCGCCGCAGTGCGATCCTGCCCGGAGGGCTTTTTTATGTTATAGGAACATTACGGAGTAATTTCCTATAACATAAAAAATCCCCTGCCATTCAGCAGGGGATTTTAATTTAATCATATTCAGATTAGTTGTTGATAAGTTTGTCTTCGCCATTCCAGCTGTAAAGTTTACGGATTTCTTCGCCAACTTTCTCAGACTGATGCTCAGAAGCTTTCTTTCTCATAGCTTTGAAGTGAACCTGTGCACCTGCATCAGACATATCAAGTAAGAAGTCTTTTGCAAATGTACCATCCTGGATATCAGAAAGAATTTTCTTCATAGCTTTCTTTGTATCTTCTGTGATGATCTTAGGTCCTGTGATGTAGTCGCCATATTCAGCAGTATTGGAGATAGAATATCTCATTCCTGCGAATCCTGACTGATAGATCAGGTCTACGATCAGTTTCATTTCATGAATACATTCAAAGTATGCATTTCTTGGGTCATAACCAGCTTCAACAAGTGTTTCGAAACCAGCCTGCATAAGTGCGCAAACACCACCGCAAAGTACAGCCTGCTCACCAAAGAGGTCTGTCTCTGTCTCTACACGGAATGTAGTTTCAAGAAGACCAGCTCTTGCTCCGCCGATTCCAAGACCATATGCCAGTGCAAGATCCTGAGCTTTTCCTGTGTAATCCTGCTCTACAGCGATAAGACAAGGTGTTCCTTTTCCAGCCTGATACTCACTTCTTACTGTATGACCAGGTGCTTTAGGAGCGATCATTGTAACGTCAACATTCTTTGGTGGTTTGATGCATCCGAAATGGATATTGAAACCATGAGCAAACATTAACATGTTGCCTTCTTCAAGGTTTGGCTCGATGGATTCTTTGTAAAGTTTAGCCTGTAATTCATCATTGATAAGAATCATGATGATATCTGCCTGTTTAGCTGCTTCAGCTGCTGTATATACCTTAAAGCCCTGCTCTTCAGCTCTCTTCCAGGATTTACTGCCTTCATAAAGACCGATAATGACATCACATCCGGAATCCTTTAAGTTCAGAGCATGTGCATGTCCCTGGCTTCCGTATCCAATAATTGCAATTTTTTTACCATCCAGTAAGCTTAAATTACAATCTTCCTGATAAAAAATCTTGTTAGCCATTTTATTTTCCTCCTGCTAATCGTAAAAAAATTTATCGTTAAGGGATGCTCCCCTAGCAAACTATATATGTACTGTTTCTGAGATATTCTTCCATTTCCTGCATTCCGAAAAGCCTTCCGGTCTTTTCATCAGAAATAGGTTACATCCTGCGAACCTCGTGATAAACCGGTCATTCCTGTACGTGCAAGTTCGAGAATCTCGTAATCACCCATCAGCTCAAGAAATGCTTCCAATTTATTATGGTTACCTGTCATCTCCAGTATCATGGAATCCACACTTACGTCTGCAACTTTCGCATGGAAAACATCCGCTATGGAAATGAGTCCCTGTCTCTGCTCCGGTTTCGCAGCCACCTTGATCATCATTAATTCATGGCATACGCTGTTGTCCGGCTCCAGGATCTTAATATCTCTTACATCTACAAGCTTGGCAAGCTGATTCGTGATCTGCTCCAGAATCAGTTCATCCCCGCTGCACACAACGGTAATTCTGGAAAAACGCTCGTCCGCTGTTACACCTCCGGTAATGCTGTCGATGTTATAGCCTCTGCGGCTGAATAATCCAGATACTCTGGTTGTTACACCTGCAGTATTATCTACTAACAGGGATAATACTCTCTTCTGCATGTCCCACCTGCTTTCAACGTGTACATTTTCACCACGTTAATATAATAAATAGCTCGTATGGTTACCATTATATCAATAATCGTGATTTTGTCAATAAATTTTTCGCACAAAAACAAATGTCTTTCTGTGACGTTACTGTTCACTTCGTTCCCAGCAACACGCTTCGCGGGATATTACCAGTGAACAGTAACTCTATGATAACTTTTGTAAAAACATCAAATCAACTGCCTATATCAGATATTTATTTCTGAATTCTTCGATCATTTTCGGTTTCAGATAAAATACGGTCTGGAAAAACTTTTCCATAGAACCATAAGTCTTTTTCACTGTTTCAAAAACAGCAGCCAGATACTCCTCTTTTACATTATATATAATTGGAAGCTTCTCGGTCATTTTCTCATCTGCCTCCGGCCAGGTCTGTACAAGTCTCTGCATATATACCAGTTTGGGCTCCATATAACGGTTTGTGCGCAGATAGTCTTCATATATCACATCTTCCTCCACCCCCAGCAGACTGAGCAGAAAAGCAGTCCCGATCCCTGTACGGTCCTTTCCAGTTCCGCAATGCCACAAAACAGCACCTTTTTCCTGCCTGAAAAGAATATCGATAAACTTCGCATACTGTTTCAACACCAGCTGATCCATGCATAAATTCCGGTACTGTCTGATCATATATTCTTCCATATCATCCGGGAGTCCTGCAAGCATTTTCACAAACTGTTCTCTGTTGCTGATAACCTGCACATCCTCATCCACAACCGGTACATGGTAGTATTCTACTTCTGCTATAATAGTATCCGGTTTACATTTTCTCTCCTCTGCCGAACGCAGGTCGATCACCGTCTTCAGATTGTATTCTTCTCTAAGTCTGTTCTTATCGCTCTCTGAAATGTGATAAAGTTCCCCGCTTCTCAGAAGCCGCCTCGGCAGGATGTGTCTGTCATCAGCTGTAACAATCGCACCCAGATCTCTGGTATTCGGCAGACTATAAAGAGATATCCTGCCGCCCTTCGGGAAACCTGTTGCCATATCCGGGTTTAATATCTTAAGAATGCGGATACACTCATGAATCTCTTTTTCTGTCATATCGAACTTGTATCTCTTCTTACGTCTGGTAACAATTACAAGATAATTTACACTCAGCTGTCTGTCATCACCTTCATCTGCTCCCTCTTTTCGCATATATGCCCATACAATGTCTTTACATGGAAGATTGTTTATCATCATATGTCTGGTAAAAACCAGAAATCCATCTTCTATCCTTATCTTTCCATATTTCATGATCCACCACTCCACTGTCTGCAATTTTATTACTGTTCACTCTGCTCTTAGAGCGTGTCTGAAAAATCATTCCCGCAATCTGCAAGGCATACTGAACAGCAACCATTTTTTTCAGAATAACACAGAAATCGGAATTTGACAATTCCTGTCAAACGTTTATAATCATGGTGTTATTGTGATATAGCAGTCACCTTATGAACCGTACTTTTTGTACAGAAATCATTTTTTTGAAAGGATTTATGAAAATGGAGAATCTTATTTTCTGTCTTAATGCTACAATCCCGATTTTTCTCACCCTGATGCTCGGGCTCTTTTTTCGGAAGATCGGACTCTTTGATGACACCTTTGTCAGCCGTCTGAATAAGTTCGTATTTAATGCAGCTCTGCCTGCGCTTTTGTTTCTGGATATTGCAAAGTCAGATTTCTACAGTGTGTGGAATACGAAATTTGTATTGTTCTGCTTCTTTGTCACACTGATCAGTATCGGAATTTCCACAGGACTTTCCTATCTGCTGAAACCGCGAAATATCCAGGGTGAATTTATCCAGGCTTCTTACCGGAGCAGCGCTGCGATCCTTGGAATTGCAATTATCCAGAATCTTTACGGAAACGCAGGAATGGCACCGCTTATGATCATCGGAAGTGTGCCGCTTTATAATGTGATGGCAGTTATAACACTGTCACTGTTCGCTCCCGGCGGCGGTAAACTTGATACCGCAAAGCTTATCCGAACCCTGAAAGGAATCGCCACGAACCCTATTATCCTTGGTATCCTGACAGGTATGGTGTGGTCACTGCTTCATCTGCCAATGCCAACAATTCTGAATACTGCCGTAGATAATCTCGGAAAAACAGCGACTCCTCTTGGGCTGATGGCCATGGGTGGCGCACTGAAATTCGGCAAGGCATTCGCAAGACCGAAGCCACTGATCGCATGTACCTTTCTGAAGCTTGTGGGATATGAAGCTGTATTTCTTCCACTGGCTGTGCTTCTGGGATTTTCCCATGATATGCTGGTTGCGATCATTATCATGCTTGGTTCTGCCACTACTGTAAGCTGTTATATCATGGCCAAAAACATGAAGTATGACGGCGATTTTACTTCCGGTGTGGTTATGACTACCACTCTATTAAGCTCCTTTACCATGACAATCTGGCTCTATATATGCAAAAGCCTGGGACTCATCTGATCCCAGGTTTTTTGTGTTTATATCAGCTTCAGATATTCCAGTCCGTTTCTGATTCCATAATGGAACATATCCTGTGTAATATGATCAGCCAGAGCTTTTATTTTCTCCGAACCATTTCCCATGGCAACCTTCACCGCCGCATATTCAAACATGGCGAGATCATTATTGCTGTCTCCAAACACGATCGTATCCTCCCATGGAATATCAAAGAGTCTGCACACTGCCGAGATCCCCACTGCCTTGTTAAAGCCCTTTGGGACAAGTTCAATGGTGGTTCCCGCAATCCCTGAACCACTCTCATGACGGATAATGTCATAATACTCACTCAGTTCCCTGCAGGCAGCTTCTGCATCACAGCCCTTTATCATTTTGGCACTGATCTTATTAATGCGCATACAATCTTCATTTCCCCTGATGGGACGCCATTTAGATCCTAAAGATTCTGTGATCAGATCCGTATACCAGTTCACATCTGTATTATATTCATCCTTATCATAATACATGAAATCTGCACCTTCCATAACCGGGACCAGACCATATCTGCGCAGGATTTCCACTGACTTTTTTGCAACTTCCGGGGGCATCTCTTTATTAAAAAGACGTTCTCCATCCTTTTCAATGGTAGCCCCGCAGGCACTGATCATACCGGTAAACGGAAGCTCTTCCAGATACCAGGAAACAAAGGCCCTGCTCCTGCCTGTGCAAAGCCATGCGTCATGACCGTTTTCTCTTAATTTCTTCAATGCCTCCTTTGTGCTCTGGGGTACACCCTTTTCCATATCGCAGAGTGTTCCGTCTGCATCAAAAAACACTGCTTTTCTGTTCACTTTCTTATCTCCTGATTTTTATGTTTACGTTTATCTGCCAGTGTGCCGACAAGCTATGCAAAAAATACTGTCGCTGCCTTAACCAGGCTCTCTGTATCTTTCGCACCTGTTGTTTCATATACAGAGTGCATGGCAAGCTGTGCCAGACCGATATCCACTGTTTTCACAGGAACCTGGGTATTGGAAATATTTCCCAGCGTGGATCCGCCTGCCATATCCGAACGGTTCACAAAGGTCTGGTACGGCACCTTTGCCCTGTCACAGATATCCTTGAAAATTGCAGCGGACACTCCGTCTGTACAATATTTCTGGTTTGCATTGTACTTGATCACGATTCCCCCGTTCAGCACCGGACGGTTTACCGGATCTGTCTTATCCGTATAGTTTGGATGGAGAGCATGGGCATTATCTGCAGAAATCATAAAACTGTCTGCAAGTGCCATATAATATTCCTCCTGGGTACGTCCCAGTCCCATATTGATCCGCATCAGAGTATCCTTCAGGAAAGCAGAAGCAGCGCCCTGTCTTGTACTGCTTCCCACTTCTTCATTATCCAGCACACAATGTACAGAAATGCTTTCTTCACGATTTCCCTGCAGGAATCCCTCCATAGAAGAGAATGCACACTGCAGATCATCCAGTCTGGGTGCAGAGACAAATTCCTCATTTACTCCCCAGAGAGTTCCCGGAGTTCTGTCATAAAGAAACAGATCATGTCCCAGAATATCTTCTGTCTTTACTTCTGCGGCCTCAGCCACAGTTTCCATAAATCTGCCCTTTCCTTCCTTATCGCTGAAAAGAGGCAGCATATCCTTCTGCACATTATATTTATATCCGTCATTTACTTCCCTGTTCATATGAATGGCAAGATTAGGAATGACCAGCAGATCTCTGTCCACAGTCACCATCTTCTCTCTGATTTTTCCATCCTGACGGACGATCAGCCTTCCTGCCACTGACAGAGGTCTGTCAAACCATGGAGACAGAATCATTCCACCGTAACGCTCCACATTCAGTTTGATATAAGCATTCTCCACCTCTATCTCAGGATTCTCCTTAATCTTAAGGGAAGGGGAATCACTGTGGCTTGCCATAATATGAAACTTCCACACAGGCTTCTGCGGAATGGAAAAAGCTATGATCGCAGAATGATTTCTGGTCACATAATAATTTCCGCCTTTTTTAAGCTTCCAGTGATCCTCCTCTTTCAATTCTTCAAAGCCTTCTTTGTCAAGCCTTTTGGTCATCTCCGTCACTGCCTGAAATGCAGTAGGGCTTTTCTCTATGAATTTCAGTAACTTCTTTGCTGTTTTTCTGTACATAGTTTGATTCTCCATTTGAATGATTATGAAATGATACCTGGTTTATACTATTTTTTATTATAATCAGTCTGTCCTGGTAATAAAAACAGCAGTCATTATTTCCATAAGAAATATGTGCTGCTGTTTTTTATATCAGTCTTTAATGATCAGAGCCATAAAAACCAGATCTGTATTTCCTGTATTTGCAAGTGCATGTCCATGATTGTCCGGTGTGAATGTAATATCTCCTGCTTTTACCGGACGATAGGTACCGTTGTCATTGTATTCGCCCTGTCCCTGTAAAATATAGTAGGTTTCACTTTCTCCATGATGTTCATGATATCCCAGTGAACATCCCGGCTCCAGGGTTACCTGTGCATACAGTCCACATTTACCATTCAACTGTTCTGCATCAAGGATTTCTTTGATGATTACGTGACCATTTCCACCTGCCATGTGTTCTTCGCGTCTGATTTTCATAATTTTTTGCCCTCCTGTAGATGTTTTCTCTTTTATAGAATTTCCATTGAATATATCATAGCACTGTTTGTAAAAAATGGCAAAGTAAATATCAATGGAACATTCAACAAAATATCGTTACTGGTTACTGTTCACTTTATTTTGCAGTATTTTCAGATTTGTTCAGAAGGCTGTCCAGAAGCTGCGAAATGGTCTGATTTAACACAGGATGTCGCAGATACGGAGCAATCTGATTCATTGGTACAAGAACGAAATCGCGGTTGTGCAGATCAATATGAGGAATATGAAGATCTGGCATATCAATAATTTCCTGATCATAAAACAGGATATCCAGATCCAGTGTCCTTGGTCCCCAGTGGATGATACGTTCCCTGTTTGCCGCCTGTTCTAACTGATGCAGTCTCACAAGCAATTCTCCAGGAGTAAGAAGTGTCCGCATTTTCAGAACTCCATTTAAAAATTCATCCTGATCAGTAACTCCGTAAGGTTCTGTAATAAGATAATCGGAAATTGCCTCTATACGGCATCCTTTTGTCTCTGCCAGACCACGGATCCCATTGTCTATATACATCTTTTTATCACCCATATTAGAGCCAAAAGCAATGTAAGCAGTATGCCATTTCCGTGTAATTTCCACAGATACGGTTTTCAAAGGAAGACCAACCGGTGCCCAGGGCTTTTCAATCTTCAGAGTAATTTTTTCAAGTCCGGAAAGAGAGCAAAGAAGCATTTCTGCAAGATTCTCTGCAAGAGATTCCAGAAGTTTATAAGTATGTTTTCTGGTGAAATCAGTGATCATATGGCTGACTTCGCCATAGTTTATGGAAGCAGACAACTCATCGGTTAATCCCGCCAGACGTGTTCTGGTAAAAAGCGTGGCAGAAATAACAAATTTCTGTCCCAGAACATTTTCCTCGGGATATACACCATGGTTTGCAAAAACCTCCAGCTCTTTAATTTCTATTTTGTCTAATCTGGTCTCATCCATAACAGCAAATCCTTTCTGTATGTTATTTATATTTACCATCTGTTTTGTGCCAGTAATTTATCTGCGTCCCAGGATTGCTTCTGTCATCTGGATCACACGCTTGTTTTCTTTAACATCGTGGACACGGACAAAAGAGCATCCCTTCATTACGCCAATTACACTGGTAGCCAAAGTCCCCTCCACGCGCTGATCTACAGGAAGATCCAGTGCCAGTCCGATCATGGATTTGCGGGATGTACCAAGGAGAACCGGAAATCCCAGATTCTGAAAAAGCTCCAGGTGATTCATTGCTTCCAGATTCATTTCAAATGTTTTTCCAAAACCAATTCCCGGATCAAGCATGATTTTTTCATCTTTAATGCCAGCCTGTCTTGCAAGATTGACACATTCCTGTGTTTCGGCGAGCATATCAATGAGAAAGTTTTGATATTCTGTATTAGATTTGTTGTGCATCAGGCAACAGGCCACATCATATTTTGCGATCACAGCTGCCATTTTCGGATCATATTTTAATCCCCAGATATCGTTAACCAGGTCAGCTCCTGCCTGGATAGAGCTTTCAGCAACACTGCTCTTAAAAGTATCTACAGAAACAGGAATGTCAAAATGTTTTTTGACCGCTTCAATAACAGGAAGAACTCTCAGTGCTTCCTCGTCAGCACTGACAGGAGTATGACCGGGACGTGTAGATTCGCCTCCGATATCAATAATATCTGCACCATCAGCAATCATTGCCTCTGTATGTTTCAAAGCTTCATCCATATGATTCCATTTGCCGCCGTCAGAAAAGGAATCAGGGGTAACATTCAAAATTCCCATTATGTAAGTATGATTCTTAGTATCAAAAAAACGGTTTCCAATTTTCATGAGCAGAACCCATCCTTTCTTTTGTGCTTATGAAGAAGATCAGTATTCAATTTTCATATTTTTTTTATCATCAGACCAATAGCATTCGGAAGCAGCGGAACATAAAAAACAATTTCTGGACTGCTTATCCGCTTTATAAAGAAGTGCTGCCAGCGTACTGCAGGAATCTCCTTTTCGGTGATGTCCAATGGAAGACAGAATCAGTTCTTTTTCCTGTTCTGTAAAGTGCAGATCTGTCAGAATTTCCCGTGCGATTTCTACTCCTGCAATATCATGGGGAATGTTGTACTGATATTGCTGTGCACGTCCTATATCATGAAGAAGTGCTGCTGCATAGATAAGCTCTTTGGGCAACTCCAGATGTTCCTCCAGTGCATAAATGTACATCAACCGTGCAACATCCAGAAAATGTTCAGGGGTATGACGGCAGAAGATCCGTTCACTTTCAAGTTCCTGTATTTTTTTATAATGTTCCTGATAAACCGGGTGCCTCCAGATCCGATTGACACGATCCATATCTGAAAAATTGTTATTCATCCTTTTACCATAGAAAGGAACATTTTCTGCAGTTCCTTATCTTCTGTAAACGCACCACGGGTTACAGTAGTGATTGTTTTGCTTCCTGGTTTTTTTATTCCGCGCATGGTCATACAGGTATGTTCCGCTTCCAGCATTACCATAATTCCTTTTGGATCCAGAGTACGCTCCAAAGCATCTGCAATCTGAACAGTAAGCCGTTCCTGGATCTGTGGCCTTCTGGAATAAACCTCTACTGTACGTGCCAGTTTGCTTAAACCGGTAACTTTGCCGTTGGGGATGTATGCAAGATGAGCTTTTCCATAAAAAGGCATCAGATGATGCTCACACATGGAGTAAAAGGTGATGTCTTTTTCCAGCACGATTTCATTATTTTCTACAGGAAACTGCTTTAACAGATGCTGATCCGCTTCATGACCAAGACCTCCGTAAATTTCTTCACACATGCGGGCAATCCTGTCAGGAGTATCAATCAGACCTTCCCGTGTGATATCTTCACCGATACCTTCCAGAAGCAGACGGACTGCCTGCTCAATTTTCACTTTGTCAACCATTAAAAAATAACCTCCTTTGTATTTTTGAAATGGAGATTATCCTTTTGACCAAATTAAAAAGGATATCTCCAATTGTGATAGAATGTATGTCGAAAACATTCCCTAACACAATATGAGATATCCTCTTATATTGTTTGCAACGGGTGCGGATAATATACCGTAAGACGCACTTTTCGTTTCAGTGACAACTCCCCATTCACCGAACACTTGACGCATAAAATCCTATTTTGCATATCATTCATTTCGGTATTCAGTATACCATGTAATACGATAATAGAAAAGGGTTTTTCTGACTTTTCAGAATGATTTTTCCCAGTCTACCAATTTCATGATTGTTTTTACCGCATTCACTATTCTTGGAGCAAAGTACGCCTTTGTAAGCCTTTTCTTCGAATATGCCCATATAAAATTCTTACTGGTACTTTCTATCAATAAATCTGTAAAATATCGTTCCCAACTGATATACTCTTTACTGTCTATATATTCTTCCGGATTCTGAAGTATTGTTTCTACTTTTACTTCCGGTATTTCCTTTGTTGAAAGTAACAACCACTCAAAAGATTCTGGTGCATAGAGTACAATGTTTCCCTGTGTTTTAATGCATTCACTGATATCTTTCATCTCTGAACCAAATGCAGCTCCATCTACAATGACCAAAATTGTACCCTCTTCATTCGGTCTCTGTTCCAACTGTCTGATGATATTTGACTTCCCACCAGCAGAAAAACAGTTCACACCCTTCTGTCTGGACATTTCTTTAAAAAATTCAAATCCAGAATTGGAATCCTCTGTTATTACAAGTTTCGGATTGATATTCTTTTCCTCTGATATTTCACCGTACAAATGATAAATCTCATTATATTTCTGTTTCGCATCATGAAATTTTCCAGATTTGCGAAATCCATATATTTCACTTACACTATATGGCAATGCCGGAAGCTTTTCTCTTGTGGCCAGTACAAAGTAATTATCAGATCCCTGCACAAGCTGTGCAAACTTCTTTGAAACGAGGAAGCGATTTCCTTCATCAATAAAAATAATGCTTCCTGTTGTTTCTTCTATCTTTCTTTCCCAATCCTCACTATCAATCACTTTACAGGGGCAGTCACAGGAAAGAAATACACCGCTGTCCGCACCATATCTTCCATAATCATGTATAAGATCAATTAAAACAGTCTTACCTGATCCACTGTCACCAGTAATGATTGTAATATTCCTATGAATTACAAAATCATATTTCACTTTTCTGGATTCTACAATGATTCTATGTGAACCTTTCATAATCACTACTCCTGTTTCATTTCATTTAAATACTTATTTGCTATAGGAACAAGTTCCTTCATTGAATGGACCGTTTCTCCTCCATTTTGGACTTTTATCTCAAATTTTGTGTCTTTTCCAAAACTCATCATATGTCTGAGATTAATGGTAACATCTTTAATCCTGCCTATTTCCAATATCCATTTTGCACAGTTATCGCCACAGGTCGAGGCATTGAAAATCCGATCCGGTTCATTTAAAATCAGCAACAACGTTTTCACTCCTCCTGACAGTCTTTCAGGAGGAATCTGTCCCAACACCGGACTGTTAATGCATTCACCACTCAATACTTCTGAATCATCAATATCTTTAATCATCTTTTTCGCCAGTTCTGCATCAAGCCATTCTGGTTCATAACTGTTTTTAAAATAAACATTTGTATTATAAATACTGTTTTTCACATCTCCATAAATAATGTTCAACATTTATAAGAGCCTCCTCTCAAAATACAATTCTTCTTATAACATGGTTTCGTTCCGCCAAAGAATCCCGGTCTGATTTCTCCAACCTTGTGTCCTCTACTGCCAGAACTATAGCAATCCTCTAAAATAATGCATCTTAATCCAGCCCATCAGAGTGTGAAATCCTGCGTCAATATAGCAGAAACTTAATTTTCGCTGTACTAGTGAAACATTCTATATTCTTTGTATCTGTTTTCGCATTTACCACTCTTCACATTTAATATCACTTATCCGTTCGATTGGAATGACCGTTTGATCCGTCATAATTATGGTATGCTCGTATTCGTCTACCTTTTTTACAATACCGGAGCACATAACATAGGATCCACCGGCTTTTTTTGCATCGGGAATAAAATAAGTTATCGATACATTCTGTTCTATACCGATATTATTTCTGATTATGTTGATTTTTTCGTTCAGCTGAGCAATCACTTCCTCACTCAATTCCAATCTTTCATCAGTTAATCTTGCCGTTTCTTTTATCGCAGCATCATGTCCAGTCAAGGCTGCAAAAGGAGCAAACTGCGCTGCCCGATCCCGAAAAGGCATTTGCGGATGATTCTTAGAGACCGGATGCGGTAAATTAATGATATCGTCATAAGAATTATTTTTCATCCCTTCCAACTCCTTTACGCCTTATGTCCGCCAATCTGTTCATTTCTGTCCCGGGCGGTTGCACCTTCCTGAAGATTCATCCCCTTCAGCATAGCATTTTTTCCAAATTTCTTTTTAATACTGAGCATTGCTTCCTGCATACGTTTTTCGCGATCCAGCGCAGCCTCTTCCTCTTCCTGCTTTTTCCTTTGCGCCTCATAATCCGTAAAAAGATCCAACTGCTCATACACTTTTTCTTTCTTTACAGAATTTTCATCCACAAGCCTGTTCGCTGTGATATTAATTCTTCTGATAAGCAGGTTTCTGTCAACAATACCGTCATATAGTTCTATTACTGCATCCGTTATCATTTTTGTTGAGGAAGTCTGCCGTTTCAGATTGGTCGTTCCATGTGCGTGTTTCGGAATTCTTCTTCCATAACGGTCGATCGTAACCTCACCATGATATTTCTTTTTCCTGTCGGTATTATTCAAATTCTCAATATCATAACCAACTGTCAATACAATCTGATCCGTCACAAGCTTCTTATCCACCAAATCCAAAACCATCTGGTCCGTCATCTCTTTGACGACTAATTTTGCTTTTTCAAAGTCATAAGGACAATGAAGTACCTGTCCGGAACAAACACTGTTCGTTTCCGGTTTGTAAGCCTTGACCATTTTCATGGTACAGGGCTCATATCCCCAGGCATGATCGATCAGCAGCTCTGCATTAACGCCAAACAGTTTATATAGCAGATCTTCGTTATATAATTCATTCTCTTTTCCGATGGAACATCTGGCAATATCACCCATCGTATAGAGGCCATATTCTTCCAACTTCTTTGCATATCCCTTTCCGACTCTCCAGAAATCAGTAAGAGGTCTGTGGCTCCAGAGTTTCCTTCGGTATGACATTTCATCCAGTTCTGCAATTCGTACACCATCTTTATCTGCTTTAATGTGCTTCGCCACGATATCCATCGCAATCTTACACAGATACATATTCGTTCCAATTCCGGCAGTTGCCGTTATACCTGTCGTTTTCAGCACATCCTGTATCATGGTCATTGCAAGTTCCCTTGCTGTCATATTATAGGTATGCAGATAATCCGTTACATCCATAAATACTTCGTCGATCGAATAAGGGAAAATATCTTCCGGCGCAATATATTTCAGATAAATGCTGTAAATTCTGGTGCTGTATTCCAGATAGAGAGCCATCCGGGGAGGAGCAACAATATAATCAATCTCCAGTGCAGGATTGATATTTAATTCTGTACTGTCATCAGAAGAACCAATAAATGTTCTGTTCGGTACTTTCCACCTGCGGGCACTATTGGCTTCTTTTACTTTTTGAACAACCTCAAATAAACGAGCCCTTCCGGGTATCCCATAACACTTTAAAGCTGGAGATACCGCAAGACAAATCGTTTTTTCTGTTCTGCTTTTATCCGCAACCACAAGATTGGTCGTCAAAGGATCTCTATTTCGTTCTTTACATTCCACAGACGCATAGAATGACTTAAGATCAATTGCAATATAGGTTCTTTCCTTTTCCGTCATTCTGCACCTCCCAATTCTCCTGTGTTCCGTTTGTGATTATTTCTCCTTATCCATTGCCATATGTATCATTTTCTCGAAGGATTCTCTGAAATGCTCATCATCCTCCGATATTCGTTTTCTTGGTCCTTTTAAATGATTCTTTCCGAATGCTCTTCGTGCCTTCTTATTCAGATGCCGTTCCATAAGCATCTGGTCAATATTCTCATTGGTATACCATTTCCCAGACTGATGAATCGCATAAGCACCTTTTCCTAATACCATTGCCGCCACTCCATAATCCTGTGATACAATAATATCGCCTTTATGACAAATACTGATCAGTTTATAATCCACTGCATCTGCACCGGCTCCAACTACGATCACTTCACTGTAATCAGATGATAACACATGATTGGTATCACACAACAACGTTACCGGAAGATTATGCTCTTTTGCAACTCTTTCAACGATACTGACTACCGGACAGGCATCTGCATCAACCAAAATCTGCATATTCCCTCCTTTAATTGCACCTGAACGGAGTGCGAACCTCAATAAGATTACCACTGGGATCATACAGTCTTACAAGCTTCTGCCCACCTGCAAGTTCTGTCAGTTCGGTGGCATATCGGACGAAATACTTACCAGATTCATATTTCGCAAGCAATCCATCTATATCAAAATCCTCGAAATACAATTCCATCATGTTATTGAACGGCGTAGAAGTTTCATTCAATGTTTTCCCCCATATGTCGGCATCCTGCAAAACAAGTCCCTCCGATAAGATCACATTACCTTCATTCTTAAGAATCACTTGCAGTCCAAATAAGTCCCTATAAAATTCTATGGATTTTTCTATATCATCCACCACAATCAGTACATTCTTTAACATACCGGCCACCTCGCAATCCGCATTCGATTATATGATCTTCCCAGACAAATGATCAATTTCATGTTGACAGATCTGTGCCGTCCATCCGGACAGCTTCTGCCGCTGTTTTTTCCAGTTGAAGTCATAATATTCTACTTCAATTTCCTGATATCTGGTCGTCTTACGAACACCATCCAGAGACAGACAGCCTTCTTCCGTCTCATACATGTCATGCTTTGAAACAATCACAGGGTTAAACATAACAACATCTATAAATCCCATATTCACAATGATAATATTCTTCCTTACACCAATCATATTTGCAGCCATACCAACGCACCATTCCCGGTTCGCCTGCAGTGTGTCCTGCAGATCCTTCCCAATCTGGATATCTGCTTTTGTGGCTGGCTTGGATGGCTGGCCTAAAAAGAAAATGTCTCTTACGATTTGCTTTACCATTTATTTTCTCCTGTATTTAATTTCTAATTCTTATTTATCCTGACCGGAAATCTTTCTCATCGGCTCAAGATTAATTTTACAGCATCAATCAAGTCCTCAGTGAATTACTCGGTAACTGAGTTACCAGAGCATCTGAATTAAGGCGGGATACCTCCTTTTTTCAGGGTGCATCCATGGCACCACTACTGTTTGCTCTTTAGAGCTATAC
>NZ_JAJDML010000034.1:0-43689 GCF_020594215.1 Blautia sp. DFI.1.216 | reverse complement strand
CTTGTATGTCTCGGGATTTTGGCATATTCATGCCAAAACACCTCGCGGGATAGCGGTGTGTAAACAATAACAAAAAGACCATCTTGCAGATATGGGGGAAAATCCGGAAGATGGTCTTTTTATTCATGTTTTATTTATACAATATATAAGAATGTTATATCTGTATTATTCAGCAACTGCCTTAAATGCTTCATCAAGATCCTGAATGATATCGTCAATATTCTCTGTACCAATGGAAAGACGAATTGTATTTGGTTTGATACCCTGATCGAGAAGTTCTTCTTCTGTGCACTGGCTGTGTGTTGTTGTAGCCGGATGGATAACAAGAGATTTAACATCAGCTACATTGGCAAGCAATGAGAACAGTTCCAGATTATCAATGAAGTCCTTTGCCTTCTGCGCATCACCTTTAATCTCAAATGTAAAGATGGAACCGCCACCATTCGGGAAGTATTTCTTATAAAGCTCCTGCTGAACCGGATCTGTGGATACAGACGGATGATGAACTTTCTCTACCTGCGGATGGTTATTTAAGTACTGAACAACTTTCAGTGCATTCTCTACATGGCGTTCAACACGAAGTGACAGTGTTTCAAGTCCCTGAAGGAAAATGAATGAGCTTACCGGAGAGATGGTTGCACCTGTATCACGAAGAAGAATTGCACGAATCTTTGTAACAAATGCTGCCGGTCCGCATGCCTTTGTAAAGCTTACGCCATGATAGCTTGGGTTCGGTTCTGTCAGAGATGCGAATTTACCTGATGCTTCCCAGTCAAATTTACCACTCTCAACGATCACACCTCCGATTGTTGTACCATGTCCACCGATGAATTTAGTTGCAGAATGAACAACGATATCTGCACCATATTCGATTGGTCTTACAAGGTAAGGTGTTGCAAATGTGTTATCCACTACAAGCGGAATCTTATGTGCATGAGCAATCTTTGCGATAGCTTCAATATCAACTACATCAGAGTTCGGGTTTCCAAGAGTCTCGATGTAAACAGCTTTTGTGTTATCCTGAATTGCGTTCTCTACTTCTTCAAGATCAAATACATCAACGAATGTTGTTGTGATTCCATAAGCCGGAAGTGTATGCTCCAGAAGGTTTGTTGTTCCACCGTAAATATTCTTGGCTGCTACAATGTGGTCACCCTGCTGTGCAAGATTCTCAATTGTATATGTGATTGCTGCTGCACCGGATGCTACTGCAAGTGCCGCAGAACCGCCTTCAAGCGCTGCGATTCTTTTCTCGAATACATCTTCAGTCGGGTTTGTAAGACGTCCGTAAATGTTACCTGCATCTGCAAGTCCGAAACGTGCAGCTGCATGATCGCAGTTTCTGAATACATAAGAAGATGTCTGATAGATTGGTACTGCTCTTGCATCTGTAACCGGATCCGGACTCTCCTGTCCTACGTGAAGCTGTAATGTTTCAAATTTGAAATGTCTGTCTTTTCTTTCGATTTTTTTGCTCATGTGTATATCCTCATCTTTCTCTGATTTATAATAATCTTTTTCTCTGCAAAACTGATTCCGGCTCTTAAGCCCCTTATCTGCAAGTCATTTTTGTTTCTACGCTTTTCATATCTGTTTGATATGATTTAGCATAGTTGTATATTACCATTTAATTCCTAGTACGTCAATAGGAAATTTTCTATAGCGTTTAATAGCTAATAACTATAACGTTTCCAAAAAAACAGTGCAGATAAGACAGTCCGACAGAATGCGAAAGACAAGGATGATCTGTCATTTAATACAATTTTCAATCACGCCGCCGCCTACAACGATATCACCATCATATAACACAACTGCCTGCCCTCTGGTGATAGCTCTCTGTGGTTTATCAAAACGCACGTGCAGCACTCCATCTTCCGTCTGCCATGCTAAGGCCTCCTGCTCCGGATGACGGTAACGGATCTTTGCTTTCAGTCTCATTGGCTCCTTCAGAGATTCACAGGAAATCAGATTGACCTTTGTTGCGGTCAGTTCCAAATGGAAAAGATCCTCATTATTTCCCAGAACCACCTGATTGGTCTTTGGAGAAATATCACACACATACAGTCTGGATGCTGCCGGAATACCAAGTCCTCTTCTCTGGCCAAGTGTATAGTGGATGATTCCTTTATGTTTACCAAGAATGTTTCCTTCTGTATCTACAAAATCGCCCGGGATTGATTTACGTCCTGTGTACTGTTCAATAAACTTTGCATAATCACCGTCCGGTACGAAACAGATATCCTGGCTGTCATGCTTTCTGGCATTAACAAATCCATGCTTCTCTGCGATCTCACGCACTTCCGTTTTGCGAAGCCCGCCAAGGGGCAGGGAAATATGCGCAAGCTGCTCCTGTGTCAGCATATAAAGCACGTAACTCTGATCCTTCGTATCATCCACAGCTTTCTTTAATAAGTAACGGTTCTTCTCCTCATCATATTCCACACGTGCATAATGTCCGGTTACAATATAATCATACTCCAGTTCACGCATTCTCTGAAACATCTTGTCAAATTTCAGATAACGATTGCAGTCAATGCAGGGATTTGGCGTAGCTCCATGCTCATAGGCATCCACAAAGCGGTCCATAACATCCTCTTTAAACCTCTCGGAAAAGTTAAAAACATAGTACCTGATTCCCATTCTGTAGCAGACATTTCTGGCATCCTCCACATCATCCAGAGAACAACAGGTTTTCTCTCTCTTTACTCCTATGTCCTCATTGTGAAATAATTTCATGGTAGCACCGATACATTCATCACCGGTTTCCTTTGTAAGCAGAGCTGCCACAGAGCTGTCCACTCCGCCGCTCATTGCGATAATTGCTTTTCTCATTTTTATTCCATCCTGTTCTGTGATCCGATTACACGGAATATTATTGTTTATGATAATTTTATTTATATTATGTTAGCTGTTCTGCAAAATACTGAACAGTTACATAAAAATCATTTGTACAGCATATCTATTCTAACACATTTATGTAAAATAAAAAAAGCCCTAAAAAGGGCTTTTTTATTTTACACAAATAATGGAGTAGAATAGTAACGGTCACCGGAATCCGGAAGAAGAGCTACGATTGTTTTTCCTTTATTCTCCGGTCTCTTAGCCAGCTGGATTGCCGCATAGAGAGCCGCACCGGAAGAAATACCAACAAGAATTCCCTCATGTTTGGCGATCAACTTGCCAACTGTAAAAGCATCCTCATTCTCAACCGGAAAAACCTCATCATAAACCTCTGTATTTAATGCCTTCGGAACAAATCCCGCACCGATTCCCTGAATCTTATGCGGACCGCTCTTTCCCTGAGAAAGTACAGGGGAAGTTGCAGGCTCTACTGCCACTACTTTCACGTCAGAATTCTGGGATTTCAGATATTCACCAACACCGGTGATCGTTCCGCCTGTACCAACACCTGCCACAAAAACATCTACCTGTCCGTCTGTGTCTCTCCAGATTTCCGGACCTGTGGTCTTTTTGTGGATTGCAGGATTTGCAGGGTTATCAAACTGTCCCGGGATAAAACTGTTCTCATATTCCTTCGCAAGTTCGTTTGCTTTGGCGATTGCGCCATTCATACCTTTTGTTCCATCTGTCAATACGATTTCTGCACCGTATGCTTTCAGAATATTCCTTCTCTCAACACTCATTGTCTCAGGCATCGTAAGTATCACTCTGTATCCTTTGATTGCAGCAAGAGAAGCAAGACCGATTCCGGTGTTACCTGATGTAGGCTCGATGATCACTGCGCCAGGCTTCAGAACGCCTCTCTCTTCAGCGTCTTCGATCATACTCAGGGCGATACGGTCTTTGGCACTTCCTGCCGGGTTAAAATACTCAAGCTTCACAAGTATTCTCGCTTCCAGCCCAAGCTCTTTTTCAAGATTTCCAACCTCAAGGAGAGGAGTATTTCCAACCAGTTCCGCTGCATTTTTATAGATTTTTGCCATGAGTTCGTCCTCCTTATTTCATACTAAGTATATATGAATTATATGTTATATACATGATATTCTATAAATCCACTGTTGTCAAGAGGGAAAATCAAATTACATAATCATTTCCCATCTCTTCATACCAGTCTTTAAGATCCTGCAATGTAACCTTATCCAGTACTCCCTCAATAGCTTCATCAAGCATCTTCCAGAGACGGAGTGTGACGCATTCCCCGGCTCTGCTGCACTGATTCGGTTCGTCCTCCAGACAGGCTACCGGCTTCATGCTGCCTTCTGTCAGTCTCAGAATAGTTCCCACCGTATATGTTTCCGGCTCTCTGGCAAGCATATAACCGCCCTGTGCCCCTCTCAGGCTCTTTACATATCCTGCCTTCTTTAATGATGAAATAATCTGTTCCAGATATTTTTCTGAAATATTTTCCCTTGCAGAAATATCTTTGATCTTGACCAGTTCTCCTGTATTATGAACTGCAAGATCAAGCATAAGTCTCAGAGCATATCTTCCTTTTGTAGAAATCTGCATTTTTCAAAACCTCCTGATTAAATTTCGTCGGATTATCATTGTTTTCTTTTATTATATAGTATTCCTAGTCATATAGTCAAGATATATTCAACTTTCCTATATGAATATACAAAAAATCACAGAACCATCCCCAGTCCTGTGATTCTCTCACTGTCTTATACAGTATTATTTCTCCAGTTCTTCTGCTGAAGTAAATACATTAAATCCATTATTCTTAAGAATGCATTCTGTCACTGCACCATCCTCCGTCTGAAGAATTACTACAGGTCTGAGATCTTTTCTGTGGAAAGAAGTATAAATATAGTCAAGACTTACATTACTGTCTGATGCTACTTTCAGGAGTTCATCCAGACCGCCTACCTGATCTTTCATATCAATTACGATCGCCTGTGTAATACGATTCATATATCCACTCCTGTTTAAAACAATTTCCGCTTTATCCGGATCGTTGCAGATCATACGGAAGATTGTAAACTCCGGTGCATCGAAGCATGCAAATCCATAAATATTAATCCCGTTATCTGCAAGTATCCCTGTCACTCTTTTCAGACTTCCTGCTTTATTTTCCACAAATACAACATTCTGTTTGATCATCTCTTTTATCCTCCGGTCAACTCTCTCAGTATCTTTATAATCCCTCATCCACATATTTCTTAATATTGGATGTATTTACATATTTCGTCATATGCTCACCGTCTGTGATCACCAGAGTCGGAGCCTGCATAATTCCAAACTCCTTCACCATCTCCGGATTCTTCTCCGCATCAATAATCTCGAACTCCCTGCCTTCCAGTATCTTCTTCGCCACTCTGCAGTTCGGACAAGTACTGGTTGTAAACAGGTATTTATGTGATGCCACAGGTTCTATCTTCACATCATCCTTAGTCACAGTAACTACACTGGCATGAACCGGCTGTATTTTTCTGATATCTGAATGCATCACATCATAAAGCGTACGGTTCTTATACTCCTGTGCTTTACCGTCATTCCAGTTCTGTACAGGTCTGTAATATCCTGTGATACGACTGTAAACCTCCGCCTTCTTACCACATTTCGGACAAGTGAAATGCTCTCCGCTGATGTAGCCATGTTCCTTACATACAGAATAGGTCGGCGAAATCGTATAATACGGCAGTTTATAATTCTCTGCAATCTTACGTACCAGTGCTGCTGCTGCTTTCCAGTCAGGAAGCTTCTCACCGATAAATGCATGGAATACAGTACCTGATGTATAAAGCGTCTGCAGATCATCCTGAATATCCAGTGCATCAAAAATATCTGTGGTATATTCAACCGGAAGATGAGAACTGTTTGTATAATAAGGAGTATCCCCTTCCTTGCCTGCAGTCTTAATATCCGGCCAGCGTTTTCTGTCATGTTTGGCCAGACGATAGGCAGTAGATTCAGCAGGAGTTGCCTCAAGATTAAACAGTTCTCCTTCGTACTTCTCCTGATAATCGGACAGACGTTCCCGCATATGAAGAAGAACCTCTTTTGTAAACCTCTGTGTACGCTCATCAGACATATCTTTTCCCAGCCAGCGGGCATTCAGACCAACCTCGTTCATTCCCACCAGTCCAATGGTAGAGAAATGATTGGAAAAGCTTCCAAGATATCTCTTTGTATAAGGATATAATCCCTCATCCAGCAGCTTACCAATTACTTCACGTTTAATATGCAGAGAACGTGCGGAAATATCCATTAAGCGATCCAGACGATTGTAAAACTCTTCCGGTGTCTTGGAAAGATATGCGATACGTGGCATATTTATAGTTACTACCCCCACAGAACCGGTACTCTCTCCTGATCCGAAGAAACCACCGCTCTTCTTGCGGAGTTCTCTCAGATCCAGACGCAGACGGCAGCACATACTGCGGATATCACTTGGTTTCATATCACTGTTAATATAGTTTGAGAAATACGGTGTTCCATATTTGGATGTCATCTCAAAAAGAAGGCGGTTATTCTCTGTATCAGACCAGTCAAACTCATTTGTTATGGAATAGGTCGGAATAGGATACTGGAACCCGCGTCCGTTGGCATCCCCCTCGATCATGGTCTCAATAAATGCCTTATTGATCATATCCATCTCTTTTTTGCAGTCTTTGTACTTGAAATCCATATTCTTTCCGCCTACGATAGCCGGAAGCTCTGCAAGATCATCCGGTACTGTCCAGTCCAGCGTAATGTTGGAGAAAGGTGCCTGTGTTCCCCATCTGCTTGGGGTATTGACTCCATAAATAAAAGACTCAATACATTTCTTCACTTCCGGATAGCTTAAGTTATCTGCCTTGACAAAAGGTGCCAGATAAGTATCAAAGGATGAGAAAGCCTGCGCTCCGGCCCATTCATTCTGCATAATCCCAAGAAAGTTTACCATCTGATTGCAGAGAACACTCAGATGCTTTGCAGGTGAAGATGTGATCTTGCCTTCAATACCGCCAAGTCCCTCCTGGATCAGCTGTTTCAGTGACCATCCTGCACAATATCCGGTCAGCATGGACAAGTCATGAATATGAATATCTGCATTTCTGTGTGCATCTGCGATTTCATTGTCATAAATCTCAGACAGCCAGTAATTTGCAGTAACTGCACCGGAGTTGCTTAAGATCAGACCTCCAACTGAATAAGTAACTGTGGAGTTCTCCTTTACACGCCAGTCCTCAACCTTCACATAACTGTTTACGATTTCTTTGTAATCCAGGATCGTTGACTTCATGTTGCGAACCTTTTCCCTCTGCTTGCGGTAAAGAATGTAGGCTTTTGCCACATCTGCATATCCGGCCTGGATCAGCACATTCTCCACACTGTCCTGAATTTCTTCTACTGTAATCTTATTATCTGTAATCTTTTTCTGAAAATCAGAAGTAACACGCAGCCCTAAGAGATCAATCATCTCTTCGCTATAATTTTTCTCTTTTGCATCAAAGGCTTTATGGATAGCCGCTGTGATCTTGCCTATTTTAAACTCATCCACTTCGCCATCACGTTTTACTACCTGAAACATATCTAATGCCCCCATTTTCTCTTGTTAATCTGTTTCTCCTGCATATTCTTACCGGAGATATTTCTGTCGTTACTGTCCACTTTGCTCTGAGTAACACTGTAGGTTCATTGTATCAGAGTATCACCGGTTCGTCAACACGCAAAATACCACATAATGTTCCTCATTTTCGCAAAAGGCACAATATATGGTATTTTCTTATTTTTCAAAATATTTTTTATACAACTCTGGCGTAGATTTCTTTCGGCACCCTTGCCTTCACAACAATCCCTTCCTCTGTGTATTCCTCTGAGATAAGCTGCCCATATTCGCGGATCAGCTGGATTTTTCCTGCTTCCTGATAAGGGAAAAGGCGCTCCACATAAATCTGTTCTTCAGCAAGAAGCTTCTCCAGAAGATCATTCAGATCTGCAAGACCCTCGCCTGTCTTTGCAGAGACCTTCAGCGTATAGTCCGATTTAAAATCTCGCAGTACGCATGCCCCCGGCGCATCCTGCTTATTAAAGAGTGTGATGATCTTCTTTCCCATCACTCCCAGTTCTTTTAATGTCTCATATACCACATGCATCTGCATCTCTGCCTGCGGATTGGAAGAATCTACCACATGGATAATATAATCTGCATATTTGGCCTCTTCCAATGTGCTCTTGAATGCTTCGACCAGATGATGCGGAAGCTTATGGATAAATCCAACCGTATCTGTGAGAAGAATCTGCTGTCCGTCCTTCAAATTTAAAAGTCTGGTAGTTGGATCCAGTGTAGCAAACAGTTTATCCTCTGATAAAACCTCTGAGCCTGTCAGTGTGTTCAGCAGCGTAGATTTTCCCGCATTTGTATATCCTACGATCGCAGCAGTCTTCATATTGCCTCTGGCCCGGCTGGAACGGATCAGTTCCCTGTGTTTCTCCACCTGGGATAATTCCTGCTTCAAAGCAGAGATCCTTGTACGGATAAGACGACGGTCTGTCTCCAGCTTTTTCTCTCCCGGACCTCTGGTTCCGATTCCACCTCCCAGACGGGAAAGAGATTCCCTGAGACCGACCAGACGGGCAGATCTGTAGCGAAGCTGTGCAAGCTCTACCTGTATTTTACCCTCACTGGTTATAGCTCTCGCTGCAAAAATGTCCAGAATCAATAATGTCCTGTCCATCACCTTACAGTCCAGTTCCCGCTCCAGATTATTCAGCTGTGCAGGAGAAAGTTCGTCATCACAGATAATTCCGGTTGCATCCATAGCATATACCAGTGCACGTACTTCCTCTATCTTTCCTTTTCCAATATAAGTTCCGGGATGCACAGACTCACGATTCTGAATGATTCTTCCCACTGTAACAGCTCCCGCAGTTGATGCAAGCTCCTTCAGTTCATCCAGGGATTCTTCCACATTATCATGATCATCCGTCTGCACTCCCACAAGAACCACCCGTTCTTCAAGCTTTCCAAATTCTTCCATAAATTCTCCTCAGTCAGATAGATATTACACACGCGTTTTAAGAAATGCAAGTTCCTTCTTAACAGTTTTATCTTCCGGGTATAATTCCAGATATTCCTGTGCTTTCTGCAAAGCAGTCTGAAAATCCAGTTTCTTCTCATAGACTACGATCTCATTAAACAGCAGACTCTGCATATCCTCCGCTCCTGCCACATGGATTCCGCTTTCTATATCAGAAAGGGCACTGTCATAATCCCCATCCTCTATATCACACAGTGCAAGTCCGTTAAATCCTTTGGCTCCGTTTTCTGCCTGTGATACATACTGCTGAAACATTGCTTTTGCATTTGCGCTGTCTCCTTTATCCATATATACCATACCAAGCAGAACCAGTGCCTCCGTATTATCGCCGTCTATGGCCTGTTTCAGTTCACTTTCAGCATTTTCATAATCATCCATATAATAATAAACTCTGCCGCGGTCACAATGATCCTCTGCATTTTTTGCAGTTCCTGACAAAGCAGCTTCCAGATAACGGGTTCCGTCTGCTTCCATATCCCTGTTCAGATATGCCCCGTAGATCTGGATAGCTCTGTCATAAGTTGCATCTTCGCCGTAGGCCTGTTCAAAATTAGCAGAAGCTTCCTCATAGGAATCCATGGCCAATGCTGTTTCTCCCGTAAGGAAGTACAGATCCGCATCCATTTTATAGTTTTCTGCCAGAGTCTGGCAGTCTTCCAGCGCTGCCTCATAATCCTTTACTTTGAGATAAGCCACAGCTCTATACGACAGAATATCTTTTTTTAATGCTTTGCCAACTTTGTCACATTTAAGCGCATCATCGAAATATGTTATGGCTTCTTCATAGTTTCCAAGCTTGAGTTTCGCTACACCTGCACCTCTGTACGACTGTGCAGGCTTCACTCCTTCAGAAATTGCTGTCTCGTATTCTTCAAGTGCTGCCTCATAATTTCCCTGTTCCAGATCCTGTGCAGCCTGTTTATAATTCTTTGTATTTCCCACATTGCAGCCTGTCAGAAGTCCAAGGCTTAAGCAGACAGCAGTCAGAAATAATCTTTTTTTTCTGTTATACATGTAATTCCTTTGCCAGTAAATCAGTCAATGAGCAATCCTTCAGATTCCATTACCTTTACTACATGATCAACATTCTCAAGGCAGAGTTCATCTGTTCCGGCTTCTACCATAACACGAATCAATGGTTCTGTGCCACTCTCGCGTACCAGAATACGCCCATCACTTCCCAGTTTCTTTGCAACTTCCTCTACAGCAGCAACTACCTTCGGATTCTCTCTCGCAGTCTTCTTGTCTGCCACCCGGACATTTCTGAGAAGCTGTGGATAAACCTTCATTTCCCTTGCCAGATCACACAGAGTTGCTTTCTTCTCTACACACGCTTCCATTACCATGAGAGAAGTAAGGATTCCATCACCTGTTGCAGCGTAACGGCTGAAAATAATATGTCCGGACTGCTCACCGCCAAGACTGTATCCATTCTCCATCATATTCTCTGCCACATATTTATCTCCTACTGCAGTCTGCTCATATTTCATACCCTCTCTCTCCAGAGATTTGTACAGACCGAGGTTTGACATAACAGTGGTTACTACTGTATCATCTTTTAATCTGCCCTGCTCCTTGAGATATTTTCCACATACATACATAATCTTATCACCGTCGACCACATTTCCCTTATGGTCAACAGCAATACAGCGATCTGCATCACCATCATAAGCAAAACCGATATCCAATCCATTGTCCACAACATATTTCTGCAGGACTTCAATATGGGTAGAGCCACAGTTTGTATTGATATTTGTACCATCCGGCTGGTTATTGATCACATAAGTCTTTGCCTGAAGTGCCTCAAATACACTCTTTGCAATAGCTGAAGAACTTCCGTTTGCACAGTCAAGCCCTACTTTAATGCCTTTGAAATCCCTGCTTGGAATAGAGATCAGATGTCCGATATAACGATTTCTTCCTGAAGCAAAATCCACAGTGCGTCCAATATCTTCTTTAGTTGCCAGAGGAAGATCCTCGATCAGGCCATCCAGATATGCTTCAATCCTTGCTTCTACTTCCGCTTCAATCTTCTGTCCGTTTCCATTGAGAAGTTTGATACCATTATCATAGAATGGATTATGGCTTGCGGAGATCATAATACCACAGTCAAAATCCTCTGTACGTACTGCATAGGAAACACTTGGGGTCGTCGTTACATGAAGAAGATATACATCTGCACCGGACGCTGTCAGACCTGCAACAAGTGCATATTCAAACATATAACTGCTTCTTCTTGTATCTTTTCCAATAACAATCTTAGCTTTATGGTCTCTTCCATAATACCAGCCTACGTAGCGCCCCACCTTAAATGCATGATCTACTGTCAGTTTAACATTTGCTTCTCCACGAAATCCATCTGTTCCAAAATATTTTCCCATAATTGCTCTCCTTTACTTTTTACAATATCCTCTGTTTCTGCACTGCATACTGTATTTCCCGGATCACACCCAAAACTGCTTTTAATCAGATCAGACATGTCTCCTGCGAAGGCTGCAGATATCTGCTTAACTTATTGATAAAGTCCCTGAGGATATATACCCGCTTCTGTAAGATTTTTAAATGCTCTCATTACTGTTTCTTTATCTTCCTGATAGGTTACACCAAACCATGTATCCTTTGTCTCCAGGACATCAACTTCAGCACTTTCATTTTTGATCAGATGGTCAACTAACTCCGGAAGCAGATATTCCTTTTTTGTATCTTCCGGTGCGAGTCCACTGAGAAATTCTGCAAATCCTTTCTCGAGAACCTCCATAAAGTCCGGCGTCAGTCCCCACATATTCATGGACACCAAATCCTTTACATCCAGTTCCTGCACACTCCCGTCCGCATTTCTTGACTCTGCACCTGTGGCAGTCTTAAATATATCATGCGTCTCTGTCACACCTGTAAGCTGTCCATTCTCAATATGGCAGATTCCTCTGGTAACGCTTCCATTATCGCTCAATGTATTTCCAAGCCTGAAACCGGCCATGCAGATATGGAGTTTTCCGTCCTTTTGCTGTTCCTGCACAAGATAATCATGCACCTTCACATAAGCTTCTTTCCCATAATAATCATCTGCATTGATAACAATAAATGGCTCATCCAGAACCTTCTTTGCGGCAAGTACAGCCTGTCCGGTTCCCCAGGGTTTCGTGCGGTCAGCCGGTTTCGTAAATCCCTCCGGCAGATCATCAAGCTCCTGGAATACATATTCTACTTCCGTAATTTTCTCAATACGCTCGCCGATCACTCTGCGAAACTCTTCTTCCAGATCTTTACGGATAATAAACACTACTTTGTTAAATCCGGCTTCCAGCGCATCGTGGATGGAATAATCCATAATAATCTCTCCACATGTTCCCACCGGTGCAAGCTGCTTGATTCCTTTTCCAAAACGACTTCCGATTCCTGCCGCCATAATTACAAGTGCTGTTTTCTGCATAAATATTTTCCTCCTGACATTCTTCTCTCATATCAATACTTTTTCAGTCATCTTCTGTCACATACCCTCTCCGCAATATTCTATTCCGCATCCTGAAGATTACTTAATTTTGCTGCCTGATCTGCTGCGATCAGACTGTCAATGATCTCATCCAGATCCCCGTTCAGAACATTCTCCAGTCTGTGCAGTGTCAGTTTGATTCTGTGGTCTGTCACACGGCCCTGTGGAAAATTATAAGTTCTGATCTTCTCTGAACGGTCACCTGTTCCAATCTGGCTTCTTCTTGCCTCAGCCTCAGCATCATGCTGTTTGGCAAGCTCCATCTCATACAGACGGGAGCGAAGAACTTTCAGTGCTTTATCTTTATTCTTAAGCTGTGACTTCTCATCCTGGCAGGAAATTACGATTCCGGTAGGAATATGTGTCAGTCGCACAGCAGAGTCTGTTGTATTGACACACTGTCCGCCGTTTCCGGATGCACGGAACACATCGAATTTACAGTCATTCATATCCAGATGGAAATCGATTTCCTCTGCTTCCGGCATAATAGCAACTGTACAGGTAGAGGTATGGATACGTCCGCCGGATTCTGTTTCCGGAACTCGCTGTACACGATGTACACCACTTTCATATTTCAGTCTGGAATAAGCACCTGCACCTGTGATCATAAATGTTACTTCCTTAAATCCGCCGATTCCGTTCTCATTGAGACTCATCATTTCTGTTTTCCAGCGGCGGGATTCTGCATATTTCACATACATACGGTAAATCTCTGCTGCAAAAAGGGCAGCTTCATCCCCACCTGCACCTGCACGAATCTCCACAATAACGTTCTTGTTATCATTAGGATCTTTCGGAAGAAGAAGGATCTTAAGTTCATGCTCCAGTTCCTCTACATTCTTCTTTGCCTCAGACAGTTCTTCCTTCAGCATTTCCCGCATATCTTCATCTTTCTCTTCCTCAAGCATGGAAAGACTGTCCTGTATCGTTTCTTTGTTTTTCTTATACTCCCGGTAAGCATCTACTATCGGCTGCAGATCGCTCTGCTCTTTCATCAGCTTCTGAAAATGTTCCTGATTATCGGTAACTCCCGGCTCTCCAAGCTCATTAAGCACCTCTTCAAAACGAATGAGCAGATCGTCTAATTTATCAAACATATTTATCCTCCTGTAATTTCTTTCGCCCCAGAACCACCCGGTCCAACCCGGCCAGATCCTGCCTTATCTCAATATCTTCAAATTTATATTTCCGCAAAAGAGCTGCCACATCTTCTCCCTGGCTGCATCCGATTTCATATAAAAGCCAACCACCCGGAACAAGATGATCCTGTGCCTGTTTCGTGATAGCCCTGTAAAAATAAAGTCCATCTTCCATACCATCCAGCGCCATACGCGGATCATGCAATTTTACTTCATCCATAAGATCTTCAATTTCCGCCGTAGGAATATATGGCGGATTTGATATAATCATATCATAAGCTCTGCTATAATTTCTATTACTATTTTCGCATTCTGTCATTTTTACAGTATCTTTTACAGCAGTCCTTTTCATATACTCTGTTCCGTACACAATGTTCTGCATTTCAGAAAACAGATTACTCTGTACGAATTCCGCATGCTCTGCCACTTCCAGTGTCCGTGCATTCCGCACAGCCACTTTCAGTGCCTCATCTGACAGATCCACGCCTGTTCCGTGTGCATCAGCTCTCTCCTTCAGAATACTGATAAGAATACAGCCGGATCCTGTACACATATCAAGAATATATGGATTTTTCACAGCTTTCATGCATTCAAGAGCGGACTCCACAAGTGTTTCCGTATCCTGTCTGGGTACCAGTACATTCTTATCCACATAAAATTCATGCCCCATAAAAAAAGCCTGATGCGTCAGATGCTGCAGCGGTATGTGTCCCGCACGTCTGCTGATCAGTTCCAGATATCTTTCAGCAACACTTTCTGTGACACTTTCTTCTCCGTATGCAAAATAATACGCCCGGCTTTTTCCTGTGACATATTCCAGGAGAAGCCAGGCATCCAGCCCGGCTTCCTTAATCCCCGCCTGTGCAAGGATCATCTGTCCTTTTTTTAATAATCCTGTCAGAGTTTCTCCGTTCATTGTTCTGCTTCAACTCCAAATTCTTCCTTCAGATATGCTTTCCAGTCAAAAACCGCCTCTACAGCCCTGATTGCAACCTCTGCCATATCTGCTGTCGGTTCCTTAGTTGTAAGTTTCTGCATTGCCAGACCCGGTTTACTGAAAAAGTCAGCAAGTTTGCTGTCTGATCTTCCAGCCCACTGAATAATCTCAAAAGATATTCCTGCAACAACCGGCACCATAAGAAGTCTTCCAAACAGTCTCACCCAGTAAAATGGAACCAATACAAAAATAAAATGCAGAAAAATGCTGACCAGCATAACCAGAAACAGAAAACTGGTTCCACATCTCTTATGCAGTCTGGAGCTTGCAAGAACATTATCCACCGTAAGTGGCAGTCCATGTTCCACACAGTTAATGCACTTATGCTCTGCTCCATGATACATAAATGTTCTCTGAATATCCTTCATTCTGGAAATCAGAAGCATATATCCCATAAACAATGCAAGCTTTACAAATGCCTCAACTATTGTAACTGCAAATTCCGAAGCGCCAACCCTTCTGCAAAGACTTGCAAGGGCGTATGGCAGCAACATAAAGGCGGCAACTGATACCACGATTGAGACAGCAACTGTCACATATAACAGCCATTTGAACTGCTTATCTTCTTTTGCCTTTTTTGCAGCAAGCTCCTCTTCTGAAAGAGCAGCATTCTTCTGCTTATCCTCTTCGTCCTCCTCGTCCCCTGCGATCTCCGCTGAATACATCAGACATTTTGTGCCGACCACCAGAGAATCCACGAAGCTTACCACACCTCGGATCAGTGGATATTTGAGAAATTTTGCATTTCCGAATACACATTTGTAATCTTCTACTTTTAATTCAATCTCATTGTCCGGTCTGCGGACAGCAATGGAATATTTATCCTTATGGCGCATCATAATGCCTTCCATTACAGCCTGACCGCCGATGTTCGATGATTTCATTATTTTCTCCTAAAGAAACAAGAAAGGCTGAGATTTCCCAACCTCAACCTTCTCAATTCTTACTATATTCTGATTATTTGTTCAGGCCGTATTTCTTATTAAACTTATCGATACGTCCACGAGCCTGAGCTGCTTTCTGCTGACCTGTATAGAATGGATGACATTTAGAGCAGATTTCTACGTGGATGTCCTGTTTTGTAGATCCTGTTACGAATGTGTTACCACAGTTGCAGGTTACAGTTGCCTGATAATAATTAGGATGGATTCCTTCTCTCATGATTTTCACCTCTCTGTAAAGATTCTATTTTCTATTCGTATTCATTTGACGAATTTACTATTAAACAGCTTTATGAGTATAACATATCGTCCCATGGAATGCAAGTTATTTTAAAATTTATTTTAAAATTTATTTAATATTTTTGTTACTGAGAACGGAGCGAACAGTAACTGTTTTTTTACAACGTTTCAGATAAACTTCTGTTTTTTTACAGTCTGCACAAATTCAGCATTATTTTTCGTACGGGTAAACATATTCAGGATCTGTTCTACCGCATCTTCTGACTTCATTCCATTGAGAGCTTTTCGCATAATGTAAACCGCTTCCTGTTCTTCTTTACTCAGCAGCAGATCCTCTCTTCTTGTACCGGATTTCTGGATATCAATTGCAGGGAATACCCGCTTTTCCTGCAGTTTTCGGTCAAGCACCAGTTCCATATTACCGGTTCCCTTAAATTCTTCATAAATTACATCATCCATTTTACTTCCCGTATCCACAAGCGCTGTAGCAAGAATAGTAAGGCTTCCGCCCTCTCTCATATTTCTGGCCGCACCAAAAAAGCGTTTCGGCATATGAAGGGCTGCAGGGTCCAGGCCACCGGAAAGAGTTCGTCCGCTGGGCGGTATGATCAGGTTGTATGCCCTTGCCAGTCTTGTAATAGAATCAAGAAGAATTGTAACGTCTTTTTTATGTTCCACCAGACGACGTGCACGTTCTATTACCATTTCAGACACACGTTTATGATGTTCCGGAAGCTCATCAAATGTAGAATAAATAACTTCCACATTATCGCCACAGATGGCCTCCCTGATATCTGTAACCTCCTCAGGACGCTCATCGATCAGAAGAATGATCAGATGCATGTCCGGATTGTTTCTCAGAATAGACTTTGCCACATCTTTCAGCAAAGTTGTCTTACCGGCTTTCGGAGGAGATACGATCATTCCTCTCTGTCCTTTACCGATAGGGCTGATCAGATCTACGATCCTCATGGCAACTGTGCCGCCCGGTCTTTCCATTATCAGTCTCTCATTTGGAAAAATCGGTGTCATATCTTCAAAATTATATCGTCTCTGCCCTTCACTGGGATGGAATCCGTTGATAGAGGTCACATATAGCAGGGCACTGAATTTCTCTCCCTGTGTTTTGATACGGATATTCCCCTTAATAATATCACCTGTTTTCAGGTTAAATCTGCGTATCTGAGAAGGTGATACATAAATATCATTTTCCCCCGGAAGATAATTCTCACATCGGATAAACCCATATCCATCCGGAAGTACCTCAAGGATTCCGTCTGCTCTCTCTCCACTGTCAAGCTGTACTGCCTCTGCCGGGGCATGATACTGTGTACGTTCCAGTGTTTTGTTATACTGGGGGATTCTCTCTCCGTTACCTTCCACTTCACTCTGCTGCGGTTTCTCCCGGACTGTTTCCTGTTTTTTTGTCTCACCTTCCAGTTCATCTTCGTGAAGCATTCTCTCGATCAATTCCGGTTTTCTCAATGCTGAAACCCCTTTTAATCCTCTGGCTTTTGCCAAATCCTTTAAAGTTGCCAGTGATAATGATTCATACTTTTCTCTCATAAAATAATCCTCTGCTTTTTGTTTTGATTGTTAATATTGATAATTATTTTTATTTTTGTTTTTCTGATTTCCTATGTATCTGAGTAATTTATTCTTTATTAACTTTTCCTGTAACAGTTAGTGGGATAATCTGTCTGAAGTGACACGAATATCAGATCTGCAGCAATGCATATCGCAGGAAAATTATACTCCTGCTCCTGTGTCGACAAGTTAATTCCTGTAGTAATCCTGTCTGCACACCGGTATTTTTATATTTATCTTAGCACATCTTCTTCATAATTGACAATACCATATTATTCCAAATCTTTATTATTGGCAAGCTGTTTTATACGTCATAAAACTGATATTATCGACATAAAAGCAGAAATCCGGAGACATAAAATATGTCTCCGGATTTCCGATGAATATTGGTATAAAATAATTAACGTACCAGATTTCCCACTAATCCATAGGAAACAATATACATAATGACAGTTGCCATAATAATGCCACAAAAAATTGCCAGAGAGGACTTCTTAATATCAATTTCCAGAAGAGATGCAATCAGAGATCCTGTCCATGCCCCTGTTCCCGGAAGAGGAATTCCCACAAACAGCATCAGTCCCCAAAACTCATATTTCTTTACCTGATCACTTTTTCTCATTGCCCTGTCTTCCAATTTCATAACAAGTCCCCGAAAGAGTTTCGTCTTTTTTAAAACCTTGAAAATCTGTCTGATAAACAACAGAATAAACGGAATAGGAATAATATTTCCAACAATACACAGTGGAATTGCCTTTGCAGCCGATATCTTAAGTAAGGATGCTGCAAGCAATCCTCCCCTGAGTTCCAAAAGCGGAATCATTGAAATAATAAAAACTGCCCCTTCAGGTGAAATATATTGTGACAGATTCTGTGAAAACCAATGTACCAGCGCTTCCATAAAGCCTCCTAACTCTTACTTCAAATAATCCTTCAAAAAATCAATAAATTTCTGCATTTCTTCCTTTGTTCCAACAGTGATACGAAGAAAATTGTCAATTCTGTCCTTCTGGAAGTAACGAACATAAATATGCTGCCCTCTCAATGCCTCAAAAAGTTCTTTCGCAGGGCAGGTTTTATGCGTAGCAAAAATAAAGTTAGACATAGAATCCTGAAAAGAGAATCCCAGTGCCTTCAATTCTTTCTTTGTCCATTCTCTTGTCTCTATGATTTTATTACATGTCTCATCAAAATATGCTTTATCTTCAACTGCCGCCACACCTGCAGCAATCGCTGTACGGTCCATAGTATAAGAATTAAAAGAATACTTCACATCATTCAGGAATCTGATCAGTTTCTCATTTCCACACGCAAAACCAATTCTCATCCCAGCCATAGAACGCGACTTGGAAAATGTCTGTACGACCAGAAGGTTGTCATATTTTTCAATCAATGGAAGCGCCGACTGACTACCAAAATCCACATAAGCCTCGTCCACGATCACAATCACATCAGGATTATGGCGGATAATATCCTCCACTTCCTCCAGCGGCATCTCCACACCTGTCGGCGCATTCGGATTCGGGAATACAATTCCTCCGTTTTCTCTGAAATAATCTTCCGTCCTTATATGAAAGTTCTCATCCAGTGCCGGTCTCTCATATGGAATGCGAAACAGGTCTGCCCATACATCATAAAAAGAATATGTGATATCCGGAAAAAGAACCGGCTTCTGTGAATTAAAGAATGTAAGGAAACTCATGGCAAGCACATCATCGGAACCTACTCCCACAAAAACCTGTTCATCCTTCAGCCCGTAATTCTTTGCAATGGCATGTACCAGTTCTCCTGCTGTAGGATCCGGATAAAGTCTCATAGTATCTGTATCCATCTCCCTCAACGCCTTCTCCACTCCAGGTGCCGGCGGATACGGATTCTCGTTGGTATTCAGCTTGATCATATCCGGCTGATTGGGCTGCTCGCCTGGTGTATATGGTATTACTTTACGTATATTTTCTTCCCATCTGCTCATTTATCTGATTCCTTTCATGTTTTTTATTGTTTTTCACTTTCGTCAGTATAACATTAATCTCTATTTTCGTAAATCAACTTTTTGCATTTTACTGATTGACAAACCCACTTTGCGAGTTTATAATAGGCGGCAGAAAAGATAAGAAGGATCAAAACGTTGAAGAGAAGAGTACGCTGAGGAACGTTACAGAGAGAAATGTATACCGGTGCAAGCATTTCATCGCGAACCAGCCGAAGACCACCTCTGAGTGACTTTAATACAGTCCGGTGATTCCGTTACCATCGAATGAAGCGGTTCTGATCAGATGATTTATCCATCAGTAATGTATCAGAACAACCGGGGTGGAACCGCGAGTAATGTTATCTCGTCCCCTACAGTATTTAACCGTACTGTAGGGGATTTTTTTATTCTTTCTTTTACCCCTTCGCAGTACAAAAACCTGTTACTGTTCACTCCGTTCTCAACAACACGCTCCGTGGGATATCAACAGTGAACAGCAACTATAACAAATCCATACTAACGTAAAGGAGATAATCATCATGATCGTAACATTAAAAGACGGCTCAAAAAAAGAATACGCTGAAGCAAAATCCGTAATCGACATTGCTTACGACATCAGCGAGGGACTTGCACGTGCTGCCTGTGCAGGAGAAGTAAACGGAGAAGTTGTAGACCTGAGAACAGTTATTGACAGTGACTGCGAATTAAACATCCTGACAGCAAAAGATGAAAAAGGACTTGCAGTTCTCCGCCATACAGCATCCCACGTACTTGCCCAGGCAGTACAGACCTTATTCCCGGATGCAAAGGTTGCTATCGGACCTTCTATTGATACAGGATTCTACTATGATTTCGACTGCCCTCCATTCTCCCGTGATGACCTGGATGCAATCGAAAAAGAAATGAAAAAGATCATCAAAAAAGGCGCTAAGATTGAACGCTTCACAAAATCAAGAGAAGATGCCATCGCATACTTCCAGGAGAAAAATGAACCATACAAGGTAGAACTTATCGAAGATCTTCCTGAAGGCTCCGAAATCTCTTTCTATTCCCAGGGAGACTGGACAGACCTCTGCGCAGGTCCTCACCTTATGAGCGTAAAAGGTGTAAAAGCATTCAAGCTTCTCTCCTCTTCCAGCGCTTACTGGAGAGGCAGCGAAAAGAATGCAATGCTCACACGTATCTACGGAACAGCCTATGCTTCCAAGGACGAACTGAAAGAACATCTGGAACAGATGGAAGAAGCAAAAAGACGTGACCACAACAAACTTGGCCGTGAGATGAAGATCTTCACAACTGTAGACGTGATCGGTCAGGGACTTCCACTTATCATGCCAAACGGTGTGATCATGATGCAGGAGCTTCAGCGCTGGATCGAAGACGAAGAAGCAAAACGCGGATATATCAGAACAAAAACTCCGTTAATGGCAAAGAGCGACCTTTACAAGATTTCCGGACACTGGGATCATTACAAAGACGGTATGTTCGTTCTCGGTGATGAGGAGACTGACAAGGAAGTATTTGCACTTCGTCCTATGACATGTCCGTTCCAGTATTATGTATACAAAGCAGAACAGCACAGCTACCGTGATCTGCCTCTTCGTTACGGTGAAACATCCACTCTGTTCCGTAATGAGGATTCCGGGGAAATGCATGGTCTGACACGTGTACGTCAGTTCACGATCTCCGAAGGTCATCTGATTGTAAGACCTGACCAGATGGTAAAAGAATTTAAAGACTGTATCGCACTTGCACAGTACTGTCTGCAGGTTCTTGGTGTAGAGGAGGACGTAACCTATCACCTTTCCAAATGGGATCCTAACAACAGAGAGAAATACATCGGTGATGCAGAAGTGTGGGATCAGACAGAAGCTCATATCCGTCAGATGCTTGAAGAACTGAACATTCCGTTTACAGAGGATGTTGGCGAAGCTGCATTCTACGGACCTAAGGTTGATATCAATGCCAAGAACGTATACGGAAAAGAAGATACTATGATCACGATTCAGTGGGATGCTCTTCTGGCTGAACAGTTCGACATGTATTATATCGATGAAAACGGTGAAAAACAGCGTCCATACATCATCCATCGTACATCCATGGGATGCTACGAGAGAACACTGGCATGGCTCATTGAGAAATATGCAGGTATGTTCCCGACATGGCTCTGCCCGGAACAGGTTCGTGTGATTCCAATTTCCGAGAAATTCCACGACTATGCTGCCAAAGTTGAAGCTCAGTTAAAAGAAAACGGAATCCGCTGCTCTGTTGACCAGCGTTCTGAAAAGATGGGCTACAAGATCCGCGAAGCACGCCTTGCAAGAGTTCCATACATGCTCATCGTTGGTGCCAAAGAGGAAGAAGAAGGCAAGGTTTCCGTAAGAAGCCGTTACCTTGGTGATGAAGGAATGAAAGATCTTGGTGAATTCCTTACATCCATCAAAGAAGAAATCAAAAACAAGACAATTCGTAAAATCGAAGTTCAGGAAGAAAATAAATAAAACAGGTATTTTACTTTAACCTGTTCAAATAAGTCCCCACCCTCTGCTTTAATTGCATCAGGCAATAAGCAATGGGTGGGGACTTTTATTTATCACTTATCCCATCTGTACAATTACATGGTATTCGTTTCTGCCATTGACCATAGGAATCTGGTTTCCATTTATCCTCTCACCATCTACCTCAATCCATCTGACTCCTTTCTGCACACCTTTCGGTTTATGGATTTCAATATGATAATCCGCCCCTCTAAAATGACGGTTCACTTTAAAATCGCCAAACGTTTCCGGAAGGCAGGGGTCTACGATCAAACCATCATATCCTGGCAGAATACCAAGAAGCGCCTGTGACAGGTTTACAAATGTCCACGCTGCAGTTCCTGTCAGCCAACTGTTTTTTGCCTCTCCAAATCCTGGTGCATCAGCTCCCGCGATCATCTGCGAATATACATATGGTTCTGTCCGGTGAATATCACTGATTTCCTCAATATAAGATGGACATATTTTACGATAAACCTCAAATGCCCTGTTTCCTCTTCCAAGCACAGTCTCCGCAATGGAAATCCACGGATTGTTGTGGCAGAAAATTCCTGCATTTTCTTTATATCCAGGCGGATAAGAAGTAATTTCCCCAAGTTCCAGATGGTATCTTGTATAAGCCGGCTGAAGGATCATTATTCCATACTTTGTTTCCAGCAATTCATTCACAGAGTCCAGAGCTTTTTCTGCTATTCCTTCTTCCTTGCCGATTCCTGCCATAACACAGAATCCCTGTGGTTCAATAAAAATCTTTCCTTCTTCGCATTCTTTTGAACCAACCTTTTCAGACTGTGCATCATAGGCACGCAGGAACCATTCTCCGTCCCATCCATTATCCAGCACTGCCTGATACATCTCATCCACTGCTTTCCCTGCTTCTTTTGCAAGTTCTGTGTGCCCGGTCCGCTCACAGAGTTCCTCAAATTCTTTTCCATATTTCACAAACATACCTGCAATAAATACAGATTCTGCCACAGGGCCTTCCGACGGCCCTGTTGTCTGAAAGGATTCTCCAGGTTCACTGGAAAAACAGTTCAGATTCAGGCAGTCATTCCAGTCTGCCCTTCCGATCAGAGGAAGTTTGTGAGGACCAAGATGGGTTACTGTGTAATAAAAAGATTTCTCCAGATGTTCAAAAAGCGGTACCTCTGTTCCCTTCTTACAATCAAAGGGTACCTGCACATCAAGTATCCCATAATCACCAGTCTCTTTGATATATGCTGCTACTGCTGCGATCAGCCATAACGGGTCGTCATTAAATCCGCTTCCAACATCCAGATTCCCCTGTTTTGTCAGCGGCTGGTACTGATGATATGCACTTCCATCCGGAAACTGTGTAGATGCTATATCAATAATCCTTTCCCTTGCCCGCTCCGGGATAAGATGCACAAATCCCAGAAGATCCTGGCAAGAATCGCGAAACCCCATCCCCCGTCCTGTTCCTGATTCGTAATAAGATGCTGATCTGGACATATTGAAGGTTACCATACACTGATATTGATTCCAGATATTTGCCATGCGGTCAATATGTTCGTTCTCGCTGACGACTGCAAAGCGTGCCAGCAATGTTTCCCAGTAATTTTTCAGTTCTGCAAAGGCCTGCATCGCTTTTTCCATTGTATTAAATCTTTCAATCAATGCTTTTGCAGAGGTTTTATTGATAATTCCGGGAGCTTCCCATTTATCATCTGCCGGATTTTCACAATATCCCAGCATAAAAACAAATTCTTTTTCCTCTCCCGGCAGCAGAGTCAGATCTATCTGATGTGCAGCAATGGGATACCATCCGCTTGCAATAGAGTTACTGCATTTTTTCTTACATACAGCTTCTGGAAAAGCATTCCCGTTTCCTGCTCCCAGAAAAGCATCTCTGTTGGTATCATAATTGTCCACCTGTGTATTTACTGTAAAGAAACTGTAATGTTTCCTTCTTTCTCTGTATTCTGTCTTATGATAAATCGTACTCCCCTGTACTTCCACTTCTCCGATACTTAAATTTCTCTGGAAGTTCGATGCGTCATCCACTGCATTCCAGAGGCAGAATTCCACGTATGAGAACAGAGAAATATTTTTTTCAGTTTCAGAGTTATTTTTCAGTTTCAGACAATTGATCTCACATGAAGCATCAGAGGGCACAAAAACCAGAAGCTCTGCTTTTAGATTATTTTTCGAAGAACAGAAGCGACTGTATCCAAGACCATGTCTGCATTCATAAGTATCTGTTTCTGTTGCAGACGGCATAGTTCCCGGATTCCAGATTACTCCGTCATCATTAATATAATAATACTTTCCGTTGGAATCTGCAGGAATATTATTATAACGGTACCTGGTAATTCGCAACAATTTTGCATCTTTATAAAAGCTATATCCTCCGCAGGTGTTGGAGATCAGTGAAAAGAAATCATTACTTCCCAGATAATTGATCCAGGGTAATGGTGTATGTGGTGTAGTGATAACATATTCTTTCGCCTTGTCGTCAAAATATCCGAATTTCATTGAAAAGCCTCCTTAAAAAGAATAAATAAACACTTGTGAAGAAAAGGCCGAAAACAGACTTGCGAAAACGAATACGTTCAGAATTTATATGTTTATTATATAGTTTAGATTGGATTTATCACAGTATAATTCAGTTTTTCAAAAAAATCAACTACATTTTTAGCAGTCAAAATATTTCACAACTGTTATTTTAACTTCCGTAAGATCATTGCGAAACTTTTCGTTATATTAAAGCCTGTTTTTTGTGAAATTAATAAATTATTATAAATTCTTTTTTGTGCAACAGGGATAAATTATACAAATATAACAGAAATACTTGAATTTTATCTGAAAATAAAGTACGATTAGCTTGCGAAAACGTTTTAGAAGTAAAAACAGAAAAGGCTGGACTATAATATGGTATCCATGAAAGACATCGCAAAACAATGTAACGTATCTGTTGCAAGCGTCAGCAAAGCACTTAATGGTTATTCGGATATCAGCGAAGAAACCCGACAGCTTATTTTGAAGACTGCATCAGAAATGGGATATCTTCCAAATTCCTCAGCAAGAGCACTAAAGACCAGACGCAGTTATAATCTTGGCGTACTTTTTGTAGACGAAGCCATGAGTGGCCTCACCCATGATTATTTCAATCATGTACTGGAAAGCTTTAAACGCACTGCCGAATCCAGAGGATATGACATCACTTTTACCAGTGGAAACCTCTCCGGTCAGCATCTCAGTTATTATGAGCACTGCCGTTACCGTGGAGTCGATGGAGTGGTGATCGCCTGTATCAATTTTTTTACAGAAGAGGTACAGCGCCTGGTACAGTCCGAGATACCGGTAGTCACTATCGATCATGTATTTGATGGAAGAATTGCTGTTGTTTCCAACAACATTCAGGGAATGGAAGAACTTGTCTCTTATATTCTTGCACGGGGACACAGAAAGATTGCCTATATTCACGGAGAAGATTCCTCTGTCACACGAAACAGACTTGGAAGTTTTTACAGAACTCTCCAGAAAAAACGAATCGATATACCTGATGAATATATGCCAGTCATTCCTTATCGAGATGCAGAAGCTGCAGCAATAGCAACTTCAGAGCTTCTGGATCTGAAAGATCCTCCTACCTGTATCCTCTATCCGGATGACTTCTCCGCACTGGGTGGCATCAATGAAATCCACGAACGTGGACTTCGAATACCAGATGATATTTCCATTGCAGGCTATGACGGACTTACTTTTGCACGCATCCTGGAGCCACGGCTGACAACTCTGTGTCAGGACACAGAAACGATTGGACGGCTTGCCGCACAGAAGCTGATTGATCTTATCGAAAATCCTAAAACAACGATCATCGATAAATTCACCGTTGATGGAAGACTTTTCCCCGGTGCATCAGTCAGAAATCTGGCAAAATAAGAAAATCTTCAGTATCTTCACAGTTGGTGGACTGCTGAAAAGTTACAATCAACCCAAAACAATTATCACAAGGAGGTAATAACATGATGAAGAGAAAAGCTATGGCAATTACATTAACAGCAGCTATGCTTGCCGGTCTTACAGCAGTTCCAACATGGGCTGAAGATGCAGCCGCTGACGAAGGTAAAGTTTTAAACATTTATTGCTGGAATGAAGAATTCAAATCCCGTCTGACTGACCACTATCCCGGATATGAAGAAGTTGACGGAACTCATGGCAAGATCGGAGATGTTGATGTTGTATGGAACATTACTCCTTCTGATGACAATGCATATCAGAATAATCTGGATGAGACTCTTCTGAAACAGGCTGATGCAGCAGCAGATGACAAAATCGATCTCTTCCTTGTTGAAGCCGATTATGCACTGAAATATGTAAATACAGATTATACAATGTCTGTGGCAGATCTGGGAATCACAGATGAGGAAGTTGCAGACCAGTATCAGTACACCAAAGATGTTATGACAGATTCGGATGGCAACTTAAAAGGTCTTTCCTGGCAGGGCTGCCCGGGTGCTATGATCTACAGAAGAGATATTGCAAAAGAAGTATTCGGAAGCGATGATCCGGCAGAGGTTCAGAAGAAAGTTGCAGACTGGGATACATTTAAGGCAACAGCTGAAGAGCTGAAGGAAAAAGGCTATCAGATGACTTCCACTGTAAATGATGCCTACCGTGTATTCTCTAATAATGTAACTTCCCCATGGGTTGTTGACGGAAAGATCACTGTTGATGACAATATCAAAAACTGGGTAGATATGTCCAAGGAAATGGTTGATGCCGGAGAAACAGCTACCTATGAATTGTGGAGTGATGACTGGAGCAAGGGCTTCTTCAAAGACAGCAATGTATTCTCATATTTCGGACCTGCATGGTTCATCGACTTCTCCATGAGCGCTGACCAGGATGGTTCAGTTGGTAAAGATGGCGGCTGGGCTGCAACAGAAGGGCCACAGGGCTTCTACTGGGGCGGAACATGGATCACAGCAGCTGCAGGCACAGACAATCCCACACTAGTTGCTGATATCATGAGAACGATGACAACTAACGTTGACGTTATGAAAGAAATCGTTACTGCTGATAATGACTTCGTAAACAATAAACCTGCCATGGAAGAAATGGCTAAAGATGAAAGCTACGGCGATGCAGTTCTTGGTGGACAGAATCCTCTGGCTATGTTCTGTGCAGGCGCTGATAAGATTGATCTGAGTAACATGAGTATCTATGATCAGGGCTGCAACGAAGAATTCCAGAATGCCATGAAGAACTACTTCGAAGGCAACGCATCTTATGATGAAGCTCTCGACCTGTTCTATAAGGCAGTTGTAGAAAAATATCCGGAACTTTCCTATTAATCAAACATTGAAACCTGTGTGCCTGCCTGACCATCAGGCAGGCACACTTTGGATTACAGCAGACTATGGAGGAAGATAATGGCAAAGAATAATAACCATAAAGCGGTCAGCTATAACAAATGGGGATATATCTTCCTGATACCATTTGTAGTAGTATATCTCATATTCCAGCTCGTTCCGCTTATCAGTACAATTTATAACAGTTTCTTTGAAAATTACAGATCTGGATTAACGCAGATAGGACCGAATTTTGTGGGACTTGCCAATTATGCAAAGCTCTTTCAGGGTGGCGATATCTGGATTTATTTTAAAAACACAATGATCATGTGGGTAATGGGATTTATCCCACAGATCCTGGTTTCCCTGCTCCTGGCTGCCTGGTTCTCCAATCCAAGCCTCCGGCTTAAGGGACAGCGCTTCTTCAAAACAGTTATTTATCTGCCAAACCTGATCATGGCATCCGCCTTTGCAATGTTATTCTTTACCTTATTTGCAGACGGCGGTCCCATCAATGCAATGCTGATGCAGTCAGGAATACTGAAACAGGCATATTCCTTTTTCAGCCATGCCTGGAGTGCCAGAACCCTTGTTGCAGTCCTGAACTTCCTGATGTGGTTCGGAAATACAACTATTCTTCTTATGGCAGGTATGATGGGAATTGACTCCTCGCTTTACGAGGCAGCTGAAGTAGACGGTGCAACTTCCTCACAGATTTTCAGAAAGATCACTCTTCCACTCCTTCGTCCAATCCTGATCTATGTTATGATCACATCCCTGATCGGCGGCATGCAGATGTTCGATGTACCTCAGATCCTGACAAACGGAACCGGCGACCCCATGCGTTCCACTATGACACTGATCATGTTCCTGAACAAGCATCTGTTCAGCAAGAACTACGGAATGGGTGGTGCATTATCCGTATTCCTGTTCATTATCACAGGAGTGCTCAGCCTGATCGTATTCCGCTTTAACAAGATAAAAGACTGATGGAGGTGAGAAGAATGAATGAAAAAAACTCCAAAAATAAAAAAGGAATGAGCATGAAAGGTCAGCGTACTCTTGCCTATATCGTACTGATCATCATTTCCTTCTTCTGCCTGTTCTGGTTTTATGTACTGTTTATCAATGCCACCAGATCTAATGGCGCACTGAAAAAGGGATTCACAGCCATTCCCGGAGGACATCTCATTGAGAACTGGAAAAATCTTCTCGCAGGAACACTCCCTGTATGGAATGGTATGTTCAACAGTATTTTCATTGCTACCTGCTCTGCTGTTTTATGTACCTATTTTTCAACAATGACTGCTTACGCTATCCATGCATACAATTTTAAAGCAAAAAAATTTATGTTTACATTTATCCTTGCAGTCATGATGATCCCAACTCAGGTAACTGCTCTTGGATTCCTTCAGCTGTTGGGAAAAATAGGTCTGGACGACTCCTTTGTCCCACTGATCGTTCCAAGTATTGCTGCTCCTGTTACTTTCTTCTATATGAAACAGTACATGGAAAGCAACCTTCCTCTGGAGCTTGTGGAAGCAGCACGTATTGACGGTTCCGGTGAATTTAATACCTTTAACAAAATCGTATTCCCGCTTATGAAACCGGCTATCGCTGTGCAGGCAATTTTTACCTTTGTACAGAGCTGGAATAATTACTTCATTCCGGCGCTGGTCCTTCACTCAGATAAAAAGAAAACACTTCCTGTACTGATCGCACAGCTTCGAAGTGCAGACTTCCTGAAGTTTGACATGGGACAGGTGTATGTAATGATCGCCTTTTCCATCTTCCCGGTCATCATTGTCTACATTCTTCTTTCCAGATTCATTGTAGAAGGTGTTTCCGCAGGTGCGGTTAAGGGTTAGATGCTGATACAACAAAAGCTGTCTGTTCCGGATGCAAATACATCCGGAATCCAGACAGCTTTTTTAATTATTTGCAGTACTGTTCTGTAATGATGTTACTATTTACAGCTCAGAGTTTTATTTTCTTAGATTTCAGCCAGTTTCAGCAGATCCGGGATCTTGGATTCCCATCCAAGTGCCATGATATGTACACCCTGACAGTATGGCTTGCACTCTTTGATAATACGTGCAGCGATCTCAACACCTGTGATACCTGCTTTTGTCTTTTCTTTGTCTGCTTTCAGTTCCTCGAGCATTTCGTCCGGAACATGAATGCCGGCAACGTTGTTGTTCATGAATTTAGCCATTCCAGCGGACTTCGGAATGATGATACCAACCTGTACAGGTTTTCCGAACTGTTTTGCTTTTTCCATGAATTTGATGAATTTCTCCGGCTCAAATACTGCCTGTGTCTGGAAGTATTCTGCACCTGCAGCTACTTTTCTTTCCATTTTTGCAAGCTGTGCGTCAACGGAATCGCTGCATGGAGATACAACAGCACCCTTGGAGAATTTTGGCGGCTCACCAACCAGTTCGTTTCCGCCAAGATCCACACCGGATTCCAGAAGCTTCACTGTGTGAAGAAGGGATACGGAGTCAAGGTCGAATACAGGTTTTGCCTGTGGGTGGTCACCCATCTTTGTATGGTCACCTGTAAGGCAGAGGATGTTGTCAATACCCAGCATTGCAGCGCTGAGAAGATCAGACTCCAGAGCGATACGGTTTCTATCACGGCATGCCAGCTGGAAGATCGGATTCATGCCTGCATCCTTGAGAACTTTACACATTGCAAGAGATCCAAGACGCATAACAGAAGACTGGTTATCAGTTACGTTAACTGCATGAACATCCTTGAGGTATGTTTTTGCTTCTTCTACCAGTTCATCTACGTGGATTCCTTTTGGCGGTCCTACTTCTGCAGAAACTACAAATTCACCACGGTCGAATAATTCTTTCATTTTCATTGTACATTGCTCCAATCATTATAATCTATTTTAATTCATCGTCTGTTGCAAAGTTATGAATCTGTGTCGGACATTTCAGCGCGTCAAGGCGTCCGATCTCTTTCAGACGTCTGTAGATGCGTTCCCATCCACATTCCATTTCGCTGTCCACTTCACATTTACCGTTCTTGGAACCGCCGCACTGGCCATTCACAAGGCTCTTTGAACATGCTGTGATCGGGCAGATTCCGCCTGTCAGGTTCAGGTAGCATTCACCGCACTGGTCACATTTGTACTCTAACGGTGTCACGCCCTGGAAACCTGGTACCGGGTATGTATCGCAGGCTGCACAGACCATCTTATCTTCCAGATATTCTGAAACGGTCTGTACACCAACACCGCAGGAGAATACCAGAACCAGATCTGCTTCCTGGATCTTGCTCATATGTTTCTTAAGACGTAATTCCATATTTTCCGGATTACAGATGTAATCAGTTGTCATGATTCCTGTCACATTTCCTTCAGCTGCAAGTTCCTTCTGAAGTCGGGCAGCTTCTTTTTCCGGAAAACGAACTTCCTTACATCCATGACAGTTGATAATGAAAACTTTCTTTCCGGCTGTCAGTGATGTAATCGCTTCTTTTGCTTTTAACTGGGTAATCAACATATTACTTCATCCCCCTTACTGCATTTTTTCCGGCTTTGATACTGTTAATGATCGGAATCTTGGAAGAACAGATATACTGACAGCATCTGCACTCAACACAATCCATAACGTTCATGTCTTTCATGCCCTGCCAGTTCTCATCTTTCGCATATTTCACGAAATACAGAGGTGAAAGTTCCATCGGACATACATCTACGCAGCGTCCGCACTTGATACACGGCTGTTCTTTTGTCTCATCCGGTTCAACGGCAATAATACCATTGGAGCCTTTCATCATCGGTACATCCAGTGTGTTCAGAGGGAATCCCATCATTGGTCCGCCCATCTTAACCAGAACATCGTCATCTGTAAATCCGCCGCAGTAATCGATCAGCTCTCTTACGCTTGTACCGATCTTGATAACGAAGTTTCCAGGATTCTTGATCTTCTCGCCTGTTACTGTTGCAACACGCTCAACCAGAGGCATTCCTGTCTGGATCGCATCGGAGATTGCTTTTACTGTACTGATATTATCTACAACAACGCCGACATCTGCCGGAAGACCGCCGCTTGGAACAATTCTTCCCATAACGCGCTTGATGAGAGTTTTCTCAGCACCCTGCGGGTATTTGGTTTTTGCAACAAATACTTCCATGTTTCCGATGTCAGCAACTTTTTTCTGCATTAATTCAATGGCATCCGGCTTATTATCCTCGATAACGATGATACCTTTTTCGGCACCTGTTGTCTTGAGGACTGCTTTCAGACCAAAAATAATGTCATCTGCATACTCAAGGAGTACTCTGTGGTCTGCTGTTAACAGAGGCTCACATTCACATCCATTGAGAAGGATGGTATCTACCGGTTTGGCAGGTTTAAGTTTGACACAGGTCGGGAAACCTGCACCGCCCATACCAACGATTCCGGCTTCACGGATGATATCAATAATCTCATCCGGAGTAAGATTGTCAAGCTCACCATGTGGCTGTACGGATTCGTGCAGAGTATTTTTTCCATCCGATTCAATGACAACAGCCATCACTTCGCTTCCGCGTGTGCCATGCATACGCGGTTCAACAGCAACTACGGTTCCGCTTACGCTGGAATGTACCGGAGCACTGATAAATCCGGCAGCTTCACCGATCTTCTGACCAACTTTTACAGTGTCACCAACCTGAACGATCGGATTGGCCGGTGCGCCCAGATGCTGTGACATGGAGATTACAACTGTCTTCGGATCCGGGAATTTCTTCAGAGCGATATGCTCACTGAATTCCTTGCGTTCTGACGGATGAACACCGCCGTAATATCCGTCCAGTCTGTCTTCTCTAATGGACTTCACATAGTCGTTGATCACTTTGAAATTAACTTTGGAGAAATCACGAACCTGTACAGGCTGGTTTAAGAATTCTTCCAGACGTCCCTGTTTTGCAAGTCTCTGGTAAATCTTCTCCCATGCACAGTCTTTATTCGGATCTACTTCGCATTTTCCATTCTTTGCTCCACCGCACTGTCCATTGACAAGACTCTTTGAACAGTCAACGATCGGACAGACACCTCCGGTAATGTTCAGATAACACTGCGCACATGCGTCACAGCTCTTCTTGGTAAGTGCCATGCCATGATGACCTCTGTAGTTAAGGGTGTTGCTTGCAGCAACTACCGGCTTACCTGCCAGATCCGCAACGGTCTGAATACCAAGGCCACAGGAAATTACTACTACATTCTCTGTACCTTCCGGAATCAGATCCTGTAATTTTCTTTCTGTGTGCATCTTGTTGCATAAGAAATCAAATTTTGCACTGCCTGTAACATTCTTTCCCTGATCTGCAGCGAATTTCAGAAATTCGTCACAATCCGGTTCGTCAACAGTTTCAAATTCTTTGAAACATTTGTTGCAGGCAATCACAAACAGGTTGTCCTTACCGTCAAGCACTGATGCAAGTTCATCACTGCTTTTCAGTTTGTACTTAGTATAGTTTTCCAATTGCTCACCTTCCTCACGATAAAATTTTATCCTTATGATATCTGTTCTTATCCGTTCCCTCCATCTCTGCACTCAAAAAAGGGCTAATAAAACCAGATAAATAAGTTCAATACATATACCTTATTAAATGTAACATAAAATGCACATTTTATCCAGTTTTATTAGCAAATTTTATAAATTTCTTCTATGATTTCATCCAAAATTTCTATGAAGTGCAGATATTTGTACTGTAAAAGATATGAAATTAGCAAATTGTATACAATATACCATATTCTATAGCAACCATGACGATTTAACGCCTTCACACAGTTACGCTCTCAAACTCAAATCTTTAGAAATCGCCTTCGGCGATGGAATAGTGTTACTGTTCACTCCATTCACGGTAACTTAGCCAAAATTCATTCTCGTTTTTATGAACACTCCTGATAATCCTCTCTCACAGTACTTGTATCATGAGTTAAGACGCTGTCCGCAATATTCACAATTGCTCAGACGTCCTTTTATTACCTGATTCTTTGCACCGCAGCTGGTACAGGTAACTGTAATATAAATCTTTTCATTTACACGTCTGTTTGGTGCAGTAATCATAATATAATTTCCTTCTCTGTCTATCTGGATATTCCGGATATATCCCCTGGCAATAAATTTTTCCAGTTTTTTTACTGCACCTTTTCCCAGCTCCTGCTCAAGTTTCTCAAATGAGACCGTATTCTGGGCATAAGATTCAAACCAGCAGGCAATTTCCCTGGCTTTTTTCTTCCGTAATGCTTTCTGAACTTCCCTGAAAGTCGGATATAAAAATAACAGACAGAGCAGAATCTCTGTTGCTGCCATTCCCCAGCGTCCTTCACCAATATACTTCTCCGATGCACCAATAGCTCCCAGGGATAAAAGCATGCAGAAGCCACAAAGAACCCACTTCAGTTTTCCCAACACCCCTGCTTTTTTATTTTTTTCTGTCAAAAAATCATTCATGTCTGTTTCCTCTTTCGCTGATTAATCAAAATTCTATGATATATTGGTGAAGCTTCTGTCAGCCTGCCCCCAGCAGAAGCCATGCGTCACCTGACGGATCATAATAATAAACCACATTGTCTCCTACTGCATAATAATGTTCTTTTGTAAAATGATCCTCATGATCCGTTCCCAGAACAAATACCGGACAATTTCTTCCTTCAATGTACTCATCAGTGCCTGTATACCACAGAGACATTCCAAGACCAAGGTAATAGCTGACTTCATCTGTCTCAGAAAGCTGTTCTCTGGCAATCTTTATATTCAATGCTGAATCATGCTCCGGATTACACTCTGGATCGTACTCTGACTCATACACGGGATTATATTCCGGATCATACTCATCCCAATTATAATATATGGAGAAATCATAGCAGTGGGTTTCTGCTGCAAGATGTCCATCCTTTAACGACACCATAGGATGGTATTGTATACTCATATTCTGCTTCTGTACAGAAACCATCACATTGGAATGAATCTCACTCACATTGCAGCGCAGGATAATGATTTCATTCTCCTTCCCTGTATAATATGGGGCGTTCAGATCATCCAGATATTCCCCTTCTTCCGTAGGCTGAGCCGGATAAACGCTGACCCTGCAATCATCCCCCGGGACAATGGCATAAATTTCATATCCCCCTGCATCAACCACTGTTCCATCCTGTAAAAAAGGATACGCAGCTGCCACTTCTCCCTGTCTGGTATATTCAAGTATCTCTGCTGCCTCTGCACCTTCATAGGTATATCCCAGAAATGCCATTCCGGCCTGACATTCATTTTCCCTGATAATGTCCTGCAGAATTGCCAGATTCTCATCTGCCCCAGGTGCTCTGGCAAATACTTCTCTCATACCTCCGCCATGGATACCAACAGAAAACAGTACCGCACAAACACATACAGCAATCGAATATTTTTTCATACTCTCATCTCCCTTCTTATCAAGCGGATATTTGCACTCCGCTTCGCTTTCTGCTCATAATAGAATAACTTCGTAGTTTATCAGCTTGCTATTTTAACGTAGTTACGATTAGCTTACTTTCCAGTGCAGCCGCTATCAGATCTTCTTTACAGCTGTATCCTGCCTTGGCGATCATTTCCTGAAAATTCCATCTCACCCCGGAGGTAGAGCATTTCATTTCTCTTGCAATCTCTGAATATGACATTCCACGGATATACAGGCGGAGCATCTCAAGCTGCCTGGGACTGATATCGCCGCTTGTGATCCAGTTAAGCTCCACCTTCGGCGTCATATCCGGAAATACATGCTCACCATTTAAGGTTCTGTGGATCACACTCCGTATTTCCTCTTCCCCGTGATCCTTATACCAGAGACTGTCTGCACATCCACTTTTTGCCCTTTCCAGCACCTTGGGATCGATCAGGGAAGTAACGATCAATACCTTTGTATAGGGATACTTCTCCCTGATCACTTTTCCGGCACTGAGTCCATCATGATTATGAAACGTCTGCACATCCATGATCATAAGATCAATTGCCGAATAATCACAGATTTTTACAGCTTCACGTGCATCTGAAACTGTCTGGACATGTCGGAATTCCGGCTCCTGCATAATAATATATTCAAAATACTTCTGCATGATCTTCTGATCTTCTACTATCAGTATCCGTACCATCGAATCCCATCCTTTCTGTCAGTGGCATTTTCAATATCAGACAAAACTCAGGGGAAAAAGAAACCTGCATCCTGCATTTTCCTGATTCAGCTGCCTTTCTCAGTGCAGATAAACCACCGCCTTCTTCCGCATTTTTGTCAGGCACCTCTCCATCATTGGTAATCTGAACAGTATATTCATCTGCATTTTTGTCTATCTTCACCCAAACAGTACTGCCATGGGCATGTCTGGCACAATTTGTCACACATTCGCGGATTGCCCTGTCTGTCAGCAGCCTGTAAGATGGATGCATGGGAAAGTTCCCACTGATCTGAACTGAAATTCCAAGCTCTTCTGCATGTCTGATCGTATCCTTATATACTTCTTCCATACTCTCAACAGCAGAATCGGTAAGAATATAAACCAGATGTTTCAATACAGACAACTGTTTATCCATTTTATCCGGGTCTTCTTTTCTTTCCAGTATTCTTCGTATTGACAGAAGGCTTCGTCCAAAATTGTCATGAACCTGCATTTTCATGACAAGCGTCTCCTGCTCTCTGATTTTATCTCCGATTTTTTCGTACATTTCCTCCAGCTTATGATTCAGGATTTCCAACTTTTCATTGTTTGCCCTGATTTTTTCACCATTGTAATAAATTTCTGATACATTAACTGCCACTGTCTGCAGATATCCTGCACAATCCGGCTCCTGCAGACTATATTCCTGAAACATCCAGACGGAACCATCAGGAAAATAAAACACATTACTGTCTTTGCTCAATCTGCAAAGACCTTCCGATTCAGGTTCCCCACTCATTGCTTTCCTTAATGCGTCATAATCCTGCAGATAAGAACCTGTCATGATTCTGCTCAGCTCCTGCATCTTGGTATTACACAAAACAATCCTTCCAAGAGGATCCGAAAAACAGACTCCACAGGGAACGTCATTCACAGCCTCGTTCACAGACCAGTAAGACAGAGAATGATAATATCTGCGTTTCTCGCTCCGGATTGCCCAGCAAAGATAAAGCAATAATCCTATAACCACCGTCATTAAAACACTGACCGGATAACCCTGAAGCATTGGCTGATAGGAACTTTCTCCCAGGCAATATCTGTGATCATTCATCAAAACGCCCATAAATACAAAAGAAACAGCAAAGACAGCCACTGCCGTTACGATTTTCTTTTTCCCGGAAAAACAGGTGATTCTTACCAGCAGGAGAATTAATTCCAGAATCATACAGATTTCAAGAAGAATCATCAGAAAATCCTGCATTGCCATACTGCATTCCACAAAACTGATCATCTTCCGCCTCTCTTTCTGAAGACGATACATCTGATAAACCATTCGTTTTCATCTTCCTGCTGCACTTTTAATTCCGGCCTTTCCGACATGAATCCACGCAGATCCACCTCTGATACAATATGAACTGAAATCCGCAGAGCATCATCAATCTGCGACACACGGTAAAAAACAGACTGCATGATATCAACCAATCGTTCCACAAGCCATTCAAAGGTGTCATAGCATTTTAGTATATCCTCTGCATTCAGCTGCACATCCGCATTTTCCACGTAGTAAGCTGCCCGGATCCTGCATAATTTTAAACTGTCACAGGATTCCGCCAGGCTTTGTCTGAGATCTTCCATTGTAAGCAGATTTCCATCTGATGCATATTGTGTCAGCACCAGATTCTTTCTCCGCTTCAAATACGTACCAACAACTACAATTTTACCGAGAATCCGATCATATTGTTCCCTCGATTCTGTCCGCTCCAGCTCATTCATAAACTGTGACAGCAATTCCAGCTGACCGACGGTCTGATTCTGTATCATATTTAACAGACGGTTCTGTTCTTCTGTCTTTCTACGCTCAGCCTCTTTCTGATAAGCTTTCTGTAACAGACGGTTTCTGGCCGTCAGTTCCTCCTGCTGTTCCCGAATATCCTGATACTGATCCAACAGTACCGAAATATCCTCTGACCAAAACAAATGTCCTCCCCTTATAGGAATATGGTTGATCCGGATTCCCTGTTCCTGTACGGATGATCTGTCTATTATGATTCTACGCAGTTCAGGCGACAGCTCTGGAAAATCACCGGAATGATAATAGCGCTGAAAAGAACAATCTGTAATCTCTGCATCCAGTCCTCCGGAAGTCTGGAATAATTCAAAATATCGATTATTGGTCTGTATCAATCCACATAATATACAACCCTGAAAAATTGCCGCCATTAAAAGACAGCACACTGCCGTCATATCCCCTGCAATGATTTTGATGAAAGGCAGGCGGAGTATATTTCCGATATTCCACCCCAGAAGCAATATTCCCGGAATCACTGGCAGCCAGAACTGTTTCTTTCCCGGAATTCTGCTTTTTCTGATCAGAATGATTTCCATCCCTGTCAGACAGATCAAGATCCATCCCTGAATCACCATAAAAACAATACCATAGCTGTAATCTTTATCCGAAAATGGGGGCTGTTTGGAAAAACGAAATACCAGCTGATGCAAATCATTTGTAAAAACACTTACGATCAATATCGCTGCAACGGTCAGCAAAATTATAATCTTTCTGATCGTTTTCTCTTCCTCCTTTTCGCCCAAAAACATTGCTGCTGCCAAACCCAGAACCGGAATCAGAATCATGGGAATATAATATAGATACCAGCAGATATGTTCTCCAAGAGGATCATGAAAAATATGAAATTTTACTGTCCGCACAAAGAACCAGAATACCATCAGACAGCCAATTGCAGTCAGGCATCTGCGCGTTTTTTTATGTACTACATGTCTTCTCAGATAAATCACCCAGGCACAGTACATTCCCAGATAAATACAGCTACGACACTGATCTGCCAGATTTCTCATAAAAACATTTTCCGTTCTCACCTGCCTGCAGAAATAAGCCAGCAACACACTTATCAGAATCACTCCATATGACAGAGTCCTCTTTTTACTGTATGTCATGAAAGTTCCTCTCTTACCGGAGCGGGTTTGAAAAATGCTTTACGCAAGATGTGCGTCACAATTTGCAGGAATGATTTTTCAAATACGCTCTAATCCATTTTTGTAATAATTATACTATAAAGCACCATTTTATCATATAGTTTTTAGAGAAATCATCTATTTTCAGAGCTTTTTATCACAAACAGAGTGAACAATTATGTCCACTCTGTTTAATCATTACTTAAAACGGTCTTGGCTGACCACAGTATTCACAAAACTTTCCGGTATTCTCTGCACCACACTGGCATTTCCACGAACTGTTATTCTGTTGCATTCCTCCGGTCATGTTCGTTTCTGACATTCCCGTCTGCTGCATTCCTCCGTTCATGTTCATTCCGGTCATTCCGGGCTGCATTCCTCCGTTCATGTTCATTCCGGACATTCCGGGCTGCATTCCTCCGTTCATGTTCATTCCCGGCATCCCAGACTGCATCCCTCCGTTCATATTCATTCCGGGCATCCCGGGCTGCATTCCCACATTCATGTTCATCCCGGGCATCCCAGACTGCATCCCTCCGTTCATGTTCATCCCGGTCATTCCAGGCTGCATTCCTGACATCCCGGGCTGCATTCCTGACATCCCGGGCTGCATTCCCGCATTCATATTCATCCCGGGCATCCCAGACTGCATCCCTCCGTTCATGTTCATTCCTGGCATCCCAGGCTGCATTCCTCCATTCATGTTCATTCCCGACATTCCGGACTGCATTCCTCCATTCATGTTCATTCCCGACATTCCGGATTGCATTCCGGCTGCGTTTGGTGTCAGTGCTGCAATAATCTGATATGCGGTCTGCTCCACTTCCATCAGTTCTCTTCTTTTGTCACTGCTTATGGAAAAAGTATTCAGGCGAAAATCCATATCATCAAACCACTGAGTTCTCACTTTAATACGCATGGTATAATCAAATTCATATTTATATACCGGTGGCTGATAACTTACATTTTCTCCATCCTTTGTATATGTTTCCTCATGCTGCTGTTGGTCTACATCAACCCTGCACTGTACAATGGCTGATAAAGGAACTATGTCCGGGTTTTCATTAACATCCAGTTTCCGCGCAACAGTAAAATTCCCCTTATTATCATCAATAAAAACATTGTAATTTCTGGTATTGATCTGACGGGTTATACAAAAGTCCATTACCGCTTTTTTGTTTTTTTCACGATATTCCAGCTGGCGTTTGATATCCTCTACCGTACTATGCCGCCGCTCCTCAAACCATGGTGATAATTTTTTCGCACAATCCTTACACAGATTTCCGTCATCCAGTTTTCGATTTCCCAATAACCCAATTTTCTCTCCGCAGATGTCACAGATTTTCTTATCAAATAATCCCATACCCTATCCTCCTTTTTTATCTGAAATCCCATACTGCCGCACCGGAATGGTGCGGCAGTATTTTACCTTATTCTGTAACAATTATTTTTTCAAAATATGTCTTTACGGAAAAATCAACTTCACCTGTTTCAGAATCATCTGCTTCTTCGCCGTCATCAGATTCCTCTGCATCATCTTCTGCTATCAAACACAGTTTTCCATCATCCAGTAAATTGAACTTCATATTATCAAGACTGAAAAACATAGTTCCTGCCTCATCCTCTGTTACAGCCTTTAATACCAGTGCGTTTCCTTCCACGTCGCCCTGAAGTTCTACTTTTGTCTCTTCTCCGCTCTCTATTAAGATAATTTCAGCCTTTCCGTCTTCCACAGACATACTCATTTCAAATCCTGTAAAGTCAGCATTAACCGGCATCTGCATTCCAAATGCTTCCATCAGAGTACAGCTCCATTCTCCTTCAAAATCCTTCATGGTTGGATTTTCTACCGGTTTGCCCGGTACATAAGGCTCATACTCTTCCTTTTCCTGACTCAGGATCATTGTCGTTCCATCTGCTGTTAAGGTTATCTTACCGTCCTTGTACTCGCATTCCCCTGTCTGATCATTATGAGTCATCAAAATTTTATCATTTTCTATTTTCCACTCTGATTCATCTACTTCAGGCTCTTCCCCATAAACAGAACTTGTTGTTTCCATTTTACCGTCTTCTTTAATGTCCACGGTCACTTCCATTCCCATTGCCCCCGGATGAAAGGATGCACCTTCGCCCATAGAAAGCTCATTTACATACCAGGTTCCAATAACATCCTTTTCTTCAAGGGCATAAACACTTACGCTCATAAAGCCTGCCATTAAGACTCCTACTGTTCCTGCCATCCACAACCTCATTTTTTTACTCATACAAACATCTCCTTTCTTTTTTAATGTACTCCTCGGACTCTTTTTTACTTAATTTTGTGAGAAGATTTTTTGTTTATCTACATTATACGTGAACGCTCAGATATTTACACTAGCACTTCTGACAGTATGCATGTAATTTTTTGGATAAATTAAAACCTGCTGAAAAGTTTTTAACTTTTCTCAGCAGGTTCATTAAAATACTTTCTGTTTTAGCGCATTCTCTCCAGATTTTCCAGAATTATATCTGCGCTGATTGGTTTGGCAATATGAGCGTTCATACCCGCTTTGATTGCCTTTTTACGGTCTTCTTCAAAAGCATTGGCAGTCATCGCAATGATTGGTATATTTGCGCATTTCGGATCATTCAATGTACGGATTTCCCGGGTTGCGGTGTATCCATCCATCTTCGGCATCTGAATATCCATGAAGATCAGATCATATTTTCTGCCTTCTGCAGATGACATGATATTCACAGCATCTGTACCATCCTCAACGCAATCCACATCCAGACCAATTTCCTCCATGATCGCTGTTGCGATCTCCCGGTTCAGCTCATTATCCTCTACAAGAAGAACTTTCTTCCCTTCATAACGCCTCTGGATTTCTGCCCGGATTTTCTGCTTCTCATTCTTAAGGGGCTCTCTTTGCTCCGAATCAGGTTCCTCCTTCACAGTCGTCCCTGATATTTCACATTCAAGCATAACCGTAAACTCCGTTCCCCTTCCTACTTCGCTTTCAACCTGAATCGTACCGCCCAGCATATCCACAATGTTTTTGGTGATTGCCATTCCGAGACCGGTTCCTCCTATTCCATTCTCCGTAACGGTATGTTCTCTTGTAAATGAGTCAAACACCTGCTCCCTGAACTCCGGCGACATCCCAATTCCATTATCCTTCACACTGAATACCACTGTTGTACATCCGTCTCTTCTGCATGGTTTCTCAGAAACACGAATGTTAACCGTACCCCCGACCGGTGTAAATTTCACAGCATTACTGCTGATATTCAGAAGCACCTGCGTCAGGCGCAACTTGTCGGTAATGATATCTTCATGGAGTACATCCTGTGTATCAATATACAGCTCCTGCTGTTTAGAATGTACAGATTCCTGTATAATTGTATTTAAGTCATGCAAGATATCCGGCAGGTGTACAACTGTATATTCAATCCGTACGGAACCGTTCTCGATTCTGCTCATATCCAGCACATCATTGATTAGGCTGAGCAGATGCTGACCGGATATATGGATTTTTTTCAGATAATCCAGAACAAGCTCCTTATTGTCAATATGTGTTGTCGCAAGCGCAGTAAATCCAATGACCGCATTCATCGGCGTGCGGATATCATGAGACATATTATTCAGAAACACAGTCTTCGCCCTGTTCGCATGTTCTGCAGCCGCAAGTGCATTTCTCAGATTCCTATCCTGCGCAATCTCACGTTCTTTTTCTTCTGTCGCATCACGGATTGCAACCAGAACTGTACACAATTTCCCATCTTTATCATATCCCTGTGGCACAATGATCATTGTCATCCATCTTTCATCCACTGTCCGAGCTGTAAAACTCAGCGTTTCACGTTCTTCCAGACGTTTTGCCACCGTACTTATATCGACAAATTCCCAGTATGCCTTCTGAAATGGCTCTGCAATCACCTGCCTTATAAGTTCTTCCTGATGCGCTTTGAAAAGCATATCCCCTTTCTGATCTGGCTTCATATTTCCTGAAGATTTCAGGATTTCGATTTCCTCTGTTTTTAGATTCACAAGAGAAATAGAGGCATATGCATGCCCCAGTGCATTGATCACCCGAAGTCTTTTCTGGTCCTGAAGGATACTTCTCTTTTCTGTTCTGCTCCTGTTCACCCGATAAAGTAAGAAAAGGAGCAGTGCAAGCAGCACATAAATCACACATATAATATTTCGTGTGATGTACACCTGACTTTCCGGGAAAAAGATATATGCATCGTAGTCTTTGATCTTCTCCCGACGTCCGAACCAGTTTCCTGTCTCTGAACGAAGATGGACAATTCCATTCTCATCTACCTCAAATTTATTTTTATACTGACTTTTTGCTTCTTCTATAGAGCGGGCAGTCAGCTCCTGTCTGTTTGTACTGACAACCTTATCATCATCACAGATCACAACACTTCCATTCATCTCAAAAGGAAAGTCAGAAAATAACGATGCCATCGTCAGATCTCCGTTAAGCTCATTTACTTCCTCCTTCTGCGCATATGTGATCAGGATACCTGCTGCATCCTGTCTTGCCACTGCCGCAAAATCATAGATCTTTCCTTTATTTCTCAGACGAGTGGTATAAGTCTTTTCCGGATGCTCTGCAATATCACGTACATAATCACTTTTGATCAGCTTCTGCCACAGCGACATAGTATCTCCATCTTTTGCACTCTGTTCTGTCACCTTCAGATTCTGATCCAGTACAAGGATTCCTGTCAGGCGCTGTTCCCTGGCATATTCGTCTAGCATTTCTGTACTGAGATTTCCTTCCTGTTCTATGACTCTGCTTAATTCTGTTGTTTTGTCCAAAAGACGTACCAGGCTTTTCACCTGATCATTGGTGTTATAAATCTCATAACTTTCAATTCGGTTTTTTACAAAATCAAAGGTCTCATCCAGAGTACTGTTCAGCTTGCTATTATCTCTCGCTGTCAGCAGAAGAAAAGTCAGTATTCCGGAAAAAATCAGAATAAACACAAGCAAACACGCATTTCTGTCGACCCTCTTTTTCTTCTGTTTCTGCGGTATCTGCCTTCTTATCTGTCTGCTCATTTACTTTCTCCTCCCGGCAGAGTTTCGTCCGCATCCAATCCGTATTTTGTAACTATTTTTTCTGTAATCCCTTCGCTTTGCATCTCTGTAAGCGTTTCTGTAAGCTTTTCTGCCAATTCTTCGTGAGTTCCTTTTTTGAAAGCAATTCCAAGTTCTGATTTATAAGGACTTTCCTCCAGCATACGGTAAACGCCCTTGCCATCCTGTATCAGACTGCCAAGCATTGCCTCATGTCCCGCAATCGCATCTGCATAATTTTTTCTAAGACTTAAATGAAAAACTAAATTCCAGCTGTGGATTATCTCAGTAACTATGCGGGA